>NZ_JATABI010000005.1:0-179321 GCF_036533795.1 Vibrio sp. M250220
CTTCTCGCTTCTCGCTTCTCGCTTCTCGCTTCTCGCTTCTCGCTTCTCGCTTCTCGCTTCTCGCTTCTCGCTTCTCGCTACAACATATCTACCGCTTTCGCTACAGCTGCAACGAGTCTCTCGACATCTTCTTCAGTGTTGTAGGCGGCAAAAGAAGCGCGAATGGTGCCTTTAACTCCGAGGGCATCCATAAGCGGATGAGCACAGTGATTACCTGCTCTTACCGCGATAGCTTGCTGATCGAGTAGAGTGGCAACGTCTTGATGGTGGACTCCCTCGATAATAAACGAGATCACCGATGAATGGTCTTGGTAGCCGAGGATACGGACATCATCAAGTTGTTGTAACCCTGATTTAGCCAGAGTCACTAAGTGATGAATATGCCCCTCAAGTTTTTGATGATCTAATCCTCGATACCAATCGATGGCGGTGGACAGTGCGATCGCACCTGCTACGTTAGGCGTGCCAGCTTCAAATTTACCTGGTAGTTCGCTAAATGTCGTACCTTCAAAAGAGACACGTTCAACCATTTTTCCGCCACCATGCCAAGGGGGCATCGCCTCTAACAGAGCCTGCTTTCCAAATAGCACTCCGATCCCTGCTGGTGCATAGAGCTTATGACCAGAGAAAACGTAAAAGTCGGCACCCAGTTTAGACACATCGACAGACTCATGGACAATTCCCTGAGCACCATCAACCACCACCACAGCTCCTGCTGTGTGAGAGCGCGTGATGATCTCTTCGATTGGTTGTCGAGTCCCTGTTACGTTGGTGATATGAGCCACAGCGACGATTTTGCTCTTAGCGCTTAGCAAAGAATCAAATGCAGAGAGATCCAGTTGACACTGTGCTGTCATGGGAATTTTAACGACTTTGGCGCCAGTCTGTTGTGCCACGATTTGCCACGGTACTATGTTGGCGTGATGTTCCATCTCACCAACCAGTATTTCATCACCTGGCTTGAGTGTGCTTCGCGCATAAGTTTGAGCGATGAGATTGAGCGCTTCAGTTGCCCCACGAGTCCAGATTATCTCTTTACTTGAGTTCGCTCCGATAAAGCGGGCCACTGTTTCACGAGCACTCTCAAATTGGCTGGTGGCTTGAGCGGTCAAGCTGTGGCTGCCGCGGTGAACGTTGGCATTTTGCTGGCTGTAATAGTGAGAGATGGCGTCTATGACACATTGAGGTTTTTGTGTAGTCGCTGCACTATCTAGATAAACCAGCCTTTGTTGATTGATCTGCTGCTTCAGTGCAGGAAACTGCGCCGCGATTTGCTGGACATCAAACATTACTCTTCACCTAGATTGTGGTACTGCAAGGTAGGCATAGTGACCATTGGTTCTGCGACACTCCATGCGTGTGCTTTACCTGAGAGATTAATGATTACTTCCATCGCGAACTCAAGTGCGGTCCCCGGTCCTTGGCTGGTTAAAAGGTTATGATTGGTATCGTAAGTCACGCGCTTTACACGCCAGTTTTGAGCGGGGATGTGGCTTTCAAAACTAGGGTGGCAAGTCATGAGTGCGTCGGGATAAAGACCATGGTGGGCAAGGACTAAAGCGGGTGCAGCACAAATCGCAGCGACGAGCTTGCCTTCGTACATTTGTTGTCGAACGATTTCAACCAGCACCGTACTGTCACGGAATGTTTCTGCGCCTTGCACTCCGCCTGGTAAGATCACCGCATCAAATTCATCGTCAGCGATATCAACCAACTTGCAATCAGCAGTCAGTGTCACTCCTCGTGATGCTTTCATGGTTAACTGACCATCGAAATCTGCACTCGCAACAATGGTTTCATAGCCAGCCCTGACCATCGTATCGATGATGGTAACGGCTTCCATTTCTTCTGTGCCGGGTGCGATAGGGACGAGGACTTTCTTTGTCATTATTGATTCCAACTTTGTTCTATGTTTTTGATTTCGTCATAGAGAGTACGATTTACTGGTGTAGGGATACCATGACACTGTGCCCTTTCGAGCAAGTATCCTGTGATAAAGTCTATCTCGCTTTGGCGTTTATGAACAATATCCTGATTCATCGACGATAAGTTATTTTCCGTCGCTTCTATCACTTTGCGAACGTTGGCTGCAACTTCCTCTTTGGTGGTTTCTACCCCTTCTGCCGACATGACTTGGGCGACTTCTTCCACCACTGCATCTATGGTTAGTGCAAACTGCTGGTCGGCAAGTCTCCCATTTGGAACTTGATTTATCGCCGATAGGGGATTGATGGCACAGTTAATCGCCAATTTGTTCCACAATGCGCTAAGAATATTTGGATTCCATCTGACTTCCGGCAAGCTGTGTTGAAGCACTTCGGCGAGGAATTCGCAGCGTTTGCCTGCGATATTATATCCGCCTATTTGGGTATTGCCGTGGCCAGTATGGCGGACAGTGCCGTGACTATCTCGAAGCGCACCGTGAGTCGTTGTGGCGATAAGCAGTGGGTTATTCGGCAGCAAGGTCAATATTTTCTCTGCGGTTCCCATACCGTTGTGCATGAGTACGATCATGGCCTCATCGGCAATGTGTTGCGTCAAGGAAGCTAAACTCTTTGCTACTTGAGGTGCTTTAAGTGTCACCAGTATGAGATCAGCATTGCTTAGTGAGTCGATGACGTTGTTATCAAAACGAACGGGAGAATACTGTTCGAGTTGAATAGACAGCGTTGAGGTCGTTTGTCTGGACCAAACGGAGACCGAGTGTCCGGCGGTATGCAAATGAGACGCCCAAAGAGAGCCAATAGCGCCAGGGCCGAGAACTACAATATTCATCTGTTCGCAAGTCGGTGGGTTTGGCAAAGAGAATAAGGCTATACAGAGAGAAAGCAAATAAAAATGGCACCCTAAGGTGCCATTTCGAATGCTTTTACTTATGAGTTCAATTAGAACTTGTAAGTAACTGCTAGGTAGTGACCTACACCAGAAGAACGAAATGCTTTTGTATCTTCGATACCGTAAACGTCTTGGTATGCTTTCAGGCCGTAACCAACTGCAAAGCGGTCAGAGTGCCAGTAGATACCGTTAAACATTGCACCACCAGTGCTTGATGTAGCGTATTTTTTGTCTGTATCCATACCAAATTGGAAATCGATGTAACCTTGGTAAGAGATGAATGAACCGTTCTCAAAGAAGTAGAAAGGTTTAAACCAGTTAGTCGAGATTTGGTAACCGTTCCAGTCTTTCTTGTTTGAATCGTATGTACCGTATAGGTTAAGACCTATTTTGCCTAACCATGGAACCATTACGTCTGAGCCCAAACCAATTTTTTGTTGGTTTACAGCGAACGCGTCTACTTTAGAGGTCGCACCATCCCAAGTAATCTCTGAAGCAACGTATAGTTCTTGCACAGGACCAAAAGATAGGTCTTTACCCGTTACTGCGTCTAGAGACATACGAGGAGCAAATTTCATGAAGATTTTGCTGCTTGCATTAGCTTTATCGCTACCAGAGTCACTTGTTAGGTTAAATATGTCAACGTAACCATATAGGTCGAAGATACCAGAACGGCCGCCAAACTCCATTTCCATGTAATCATGAGTTGAGTTACCTGGTTTCTCATTGAATGCACCCATTAGGTTAAATTGCATCCATTTGTAATCGTTCTTGTGAATGTCGCCGTCTGAATAGTCAGCAGCCATTGCAGGTGCAGACATTGCTGCAACAACACCTAGAGCTAAAAGTGATTTACGCATAGTGGGAACTCTCTATGTTTGTTAATTTCAATATTTGTTCGATATTTACTTAGTTGCACAATCTTAGCTGTGCTTAATGGATGTGAATAATATCGATAAAAATCTCAAAATCCATGTGCAAATGATGTAAAAAAATATAAAACAGGTGATCTGTATCTCATTAACAGGCAAAAAATAACGTTCCAATGGAACTTTCATCCCGTTGCACAAAAAGTGAAACAGGTATCGATTACGCAAGCGTTCACTCTAAATTTAATGTCTATCAACTATTCAACATATTCGGTTAATGATCGCTTTTGCGACCTGTAACGTAACTGTTAATAAAATGGTTGGGAGTGATTTTATATGGCCGAAGTAATGCTTTTCCCTCTAAGTTCAATAGTTCTCCCTGAGGGAAAAATGCGACTAAGAATTTTTGAGTCGAGATATAAACGTTTAGTCTCTCAAGCGATGCGTGCGGATGGCACTTTTGGCATCTGTATGTTTGAAAAGGCGAAAGAGTCTGGTGAAAATGAGCTATCTAAGATTGGGACGCTGGCACAAATCGCCGATTTTGAAGTGCTAGACGCGGGTTTATTAGGAATCACAGTGACAGGATTAGAAAGATTCGAGATAGATCAGGTGCGTGTTGAATATGATGGTCTTCGCTATGCGAAAGTGACTAAGCTACCCAACTGGCAAGTTGAACAGCTTAGTATCGAGACGGAGTCTGTCGCTCAGCATCTCGCGCAGGTTTATGAGCGTTTTCCCGAAGTGAGCAACTTGTATGACCAAAAGTTTCTGGATGATGCAAGCTGGGTTAGTCAAAGATGGCTTGAGATATTGCCGCTGTCCAAAGGCCAGTTTGATCATCTTGCTGCTGCGCGTGATTGTCGTGAGGCGATACAGTTTTTAAATAAAGCGCTCTTTAGCCAATAGCTAAATGATCTTTCCATGAATTGAAGCGTATATACTGTCTAAGGGTACCGTTTAAGGATATCGAAATGGCCAATTCAGATAGCCAAGCTTTCACCAAAGCAGATTGGGCTGAGTGTATGGAAAAAGTGAAACAGCAGGACAAACATGCGTTTGCATTGGTTTTTAGTCATTTTTCTCCACGTCTCAAGCAATTTGCCTTCAGGCATATGGGCAATGAGCAGATTGCCGTAGAAGTCGTTCAAGAAGCGATGACAACCGTATGGCAAAAAAGCGCGTTATTTGATAGCAGTAAGAGTTCGCTTTCTACATGGATTTTTACGATAGCCCGTAACCTTTGTTTTGACATTTTGCGCAAACAGAAAGGTAGGGATGCGCATATACATTCTGAGGATCTTTGGCCTAATGATTATTGTCCGCCAGATATGGTGGAACATTATTCTCCTGAGGCCGAACTACTTAAACTACAGGTGGTTAAATATTTGGATTTGCTGCCGGAATCTCAACGCAAAGTCGTACAGGCAGTTTACTTGGAAGAGTTACCGCATCAGCAAGTCGCAGAGATGTTTGATATTCCCCTTGGAACGGTTAAGTCACGGTTGCGCTTAGCAGTAGAGAAACTTCGAATTTCGATAGAGGCAGATACACTATGAGTTACCATCCAGATGCATCCGTTTTGCAAGCATACGCTCAAGGCACGTTGGATGATGTGAGCGCTTTTACGATAGCCACCCACATCGAAAGTTGTCCACGCTGTCGAAGCCAAGTTAACGGGTTTGAACAGCTATACGGCGAAGAGCTAATGGCGAGCGATATTAGCGTCAAAGATGACTTCGATGCTATGTTCGACAAAATTGTCGCTCTTGAACAAAACAGTGACCCTATGAGGCTTCCTCGTATGCCGACGTTTGTTGAAGTGAATGGCAAGTCCTTTCGTCTTCCTCTGTCGCTATCGCGTTTTAGAGACCGGATCAGCGATTGGAAGAGCTATGGAGGTAAGGTATTTAGCGCGGCAATAGATATCTCGCCAGATGCTAGAATTAACCTGATGTACATTAGCGAAAATGTGGCTATTCCCCAGCACACTCATAAAGGCACGGAGTCGACCTTGGTTCTTCACGGTAGCTTTAGCGATGAAGATGGGCACTATGGAGTGGGGGACTTCTTGTTCAAAGATGGAACAGTAAAACACAGTCCATACACTAAACAGGGTGAAGATTGTTTGTGTTTGACTGTACTCACACAGCCGATGATATTCACTCAAGGTGTCGCCAGAGTATTCAACTTATTTGGTAAGGGGCTTTATCCCTAGTCAGAAAATTGATGCGAGAAAAAAGGCTTGGTGAGAAACCAAGCCTTTATTTTTATTGTTGTGCTGTGTCCTGTTGATCTGCCTGTTGAGAATCTCTCTGCTGAGCTCTGTTTAACATATCCGTGAAATAATGACGCAACGAATAGAGCATAATCAAACTCGGTATTACCATCAGTGCCGTCAGGACGAAGAAGGTTGACCAGTCGTTGAGGTAGTCAACCAGTTCTCCCGAGAAAGAGGCGAGTGTTGTTCTACCGAAGTTGCCTAAAGAGGCGAGTAAAGCGTACTGAGTAGCAGAGAACGCTTGACCTGTGACCACTGTCAAGAATGACACAAAGGCAACGGTTGAGAATGCAGAAGTGAAGTTATCGACAACCAAAGTGGCTAAGAATAATTGCTCGCTCGGCCCTACTTTTGCTATCCAAGCAAACATGAGGTTACTTGACGCCATGGCAATACCACCGATCATTAAGCCACGTACGATACCGAACTTCACGTTAACCATACTGCCGATCAAGGTGAACACAATTGTGAGCCCCCAACCAATCAGTTTTGAATAGTAACCAATCTGCTCGTTAGTAAAGCCTACTTCTTTATAGAAGGTAATCGACATTCGACCTAAGAAAGCTTCTCCAATCTTAAAGAGGAAAACAAACAGTAGTAGGGTGATTGCGACTCTAAATCCGTTACTTCTGAAGAAATCGAGGAAAGGTTCAACGACAGTGACCGTGATCCATGCGACGATACGATTGCCAACGACTTTACTGTGACGTTGTTCGGCTTGCGCTTGCAACGCGTCACGTTGAGTTTTGGGTTCACCAACTAAGAGCGTGAAAATCATTAATAGGACGACAATCGCCGCCATTCCATAGTAAACCCCATTCCAGCCAATAGAGTCAGCGTTGATAAAAGCTAAGTAACCTGGCACCGAATAGCCCGTCCACCAACCGATAACCGCCATCGCTGACGCTTGTGGCAATTTAGAGGGCTCTGATTTAGGGAATGTATCGATACGAAAGGCATCAATGGCGATGTCCTGAGTTGCCGACGAGATAGCGATACCCAGAGCAAGCATTGAAGTGAGCATTAGGTTTTGTGATGGGTCGACACCGGCTATTAATAGGGTACAAACTAGCACGATTGATTGACAAACAAAGACCCAACTTCTTCGCTGTCCGAGCATTGCATGCAGAAGAGGAATACGGACTCGGTCAACGAGTGGTGCCCACAGGAAATTAATGGCGTAAACGGCAAATACGCTACCAAAGTAGCCTATTGCTGCACGTGTGAGTCCGGCGTCTTTTAACCAACCTGACATATTTGAACCGATCAGAACCCAAGGAAAGCCGCTCGAACAGCCAAGCATAAATACCCACATTAGGCGCTTGTCCATATAACTGCGAATCGTCTCTAGCCAAGACATAGAAGGAGAGTCTGAAGACATACACAAATCCTTGTTTGAGTGTTTGGTCAGCAAGAAAACAGAAGGCTCTAACAAAGTAGAGCCTAATATGATTATTTGATGAGTGTGGCTTTGGTGATAATGATGGGTTCTACTGGTACATCGCGGTAGCGCCCTTTGGTTGTTGTTGGCTTGCTCGCCATAGTTTGGATAACGTCAAACCCTTGAGTCACTTTGCCAAATACAGCGTAGCCAGGTGGACGTTGATCATAATCCAAGAAGCTATTGTCGTTATAATTGATAAAGAACTGTCGAGTCGCTGAATCCGGGTTATTAGTACGTGCCATGGCAATGGTCGCACTATCATTTTTAAGCCCGTTATACGCTTCGTTTTTGATCGGAGCGTATGTCGGTAGGGGGTTCATATTCTCATCAAAACCTCCTCCCTGAGCCATAAAGCCAGGAATGACTCGATGGAACTGAGAACCGACATAGCTGCCATCGTTGACATACTTAATAAAGTTAGCAACGGTAATCGGTGCTTTGTTTTCATTTAGCTCGACTGTAAAAGAGCCTAGGTTTGTTTCAAATTCTACCTTCGGACCCGCTAGCGCAAGTGAACTGACTAATGCGAGTGAGGCAAATGTCATTTTCAACATTAGAAACGCTCCTGCATGTAGTTCTGAAGTTCACGGTCGTTGGCCACTTCTTGAAGAACTAAGTTGATGACGTCATTAAGAACAACTTCAATTTCTTCGTTAGAAGCACTGAGCGCCCCCGTGCGCTTGGCTGTACCAGTGTAGGTCTTAACCAGTTTACCTTGTGGTGTTTCAGCCGTAATTTCAATGACTACCTTACCATCCATCTGGTTTTCCATCACAGTGTGCTGAACGGACACTAAGGCTTCTTGAACTTCGACTTCAATTGAGCTTTCACTATTGACGGTACTGCGGAAACCTTGTGACTGGAATTGCTCCAATAGCGCATTTTCAATTGAGATACGTATGTTTTGTTTAGAATGAATCGGTTCAATATTTGAACGACCGCTATCGACAAGAGCAACGTATTGTGCAGAACGCACGTCTTTACTGGTTAGCGTAAATGCCGCACCTTGAACCAGATTGCTGTTGCTAAGGACAGCTTTAGGCATAAAATTAATTTGCTCTTGCTGCGGAGCTGAACACGCAGTAAGTAGTGCCATTGACGCGACTAGAACCAGTTTTCTCATTGTAATTTCCTTTCTTTGTAACTCTGCGAGCTTATACAAACGTAAACAGATAATAGAGGACTATTTAGTCGCTTGTAAAATAACAAATTTCTTATTGGCAGCGACCACTTTGACGTTTGACTTACCAAATAGCCTAGATAGCTTTCCATCGTAGCCGAGGTGACGGTTACCGATAACTAATAATTGCCCACCAACAGTAAGAATTTGCTTTGCATCACAGAACATCTGCCATGCAATATGATCGGTGATAGCTTGCTGCTGATGAAATGGGGGATTACACATGATCATATCCACATCGCTCGCCGTCATTCCATCTAAACAGTTATTCGCAACGCACTCTATTTCTCTATCACTACCAAGATTGGTCAGGAGGTTTTGTCGAGCCGACTCGACCGCCATAAAGCTCTCATCAACACAGGTTAATTTAATTTGTGGGTTTAATTGCCCCATTTTTACGGAAAGGACACCATTACCACAACCTAGATCGACCACATGTTTAAGATTTTGGTTTGTTGGTAAGTGCTCAAGCATAAAGCGCGCACCCAAATCTAAGCTTTCTCCTGAATAGACATTTGGTAGATTGTTTAGCGTAATGTTCTCTTTTTCTACTGACCATTGAGTATTGGCAGAGACTTGGGTGGCATTAGCGTTATTTGCTGAGCTAAAGACTAGACGGTGTTTTTTCCAAGCAAGTGAGGTTTTTGTTTCACCCAAATGTTTCTCGAAAAGCTTAAGTGTCGAGGAGTGGATCTCTTTTGCTTTGTTGACAGCAATAACAGGAATTATCTCGTTCAGTGTTTGACGCAACTGACTGAGTTGCCAAATTAAGTGCCTATTGCTTTTGGGTAACTGAATCAAAACCAAATCTACATCGGCTGGTACTTCATCCATAGTTGTTATGAAGCCGACGCTAGGGCACTGATTGTGTTGCATGTTTGCAAGAGTACCTTGCTGAGAAATAAACGAGTCACTCATCATAGTGATGCGATGTTTGTCACTAAACCAGCAACTGAGTGCTCCAAAGTTGTCGTTGACGATTAAGATATGCTGGTTGGGCTCTAGTCCCATATCTTCAACATGGTTGATTAGGTATTCGTCTCCCGCATCCCATGCCTGAAGAGTTTCGTTGTTTCTCTTTGGGTATCGGAATAAAGAAAGGGTTCGCTCATGCAGTGAAAGCTCAGTGATCATAATAGCAACGCAAGGTTATCGGTCATTGGGGGAATTGTCGCAAAACGCTGCGGTCGTGAAAACTAAAACCTTTAGCTTTTCGCTTAAGGCGACTATTATCTAGCCCATTATGTTGTTTAGTCTGATGGTAAAGTGCAATGCTTCAGGAAATAATAGAAAGCAAACTTACAGATACATTTGAACCTAGCTACCTAAGTGTTGTTAACGAGAGCTATATGCACAATGTGCCAGCCGGTTCAGAAAGCCACTTTAAAGTGGTGATTGTGAGTGAGAAGTTTGAGGGATTAAGGCTGATTGCTCGCCACCGTCAAGTGAATCAAACACTGGCTGAGGAACTGGCAAACTACATACATGCGTTATCGATGCACACCTACACAGAGCACGAATGGCAGCAACACAATCAAATCGCGCCGGACAGCCCTATGTGTATGGGTGGTGACAAATAACTGCTGAAAAAGGGTAGCATGGCTGCCCTTTTTAGTTAGTCCAAAAAAGGTATTGTTAACAACATAGAAACAATAAATACAGTGGTTAGTTTTAAATAAGATTGTTTCACGATGTGAATATGTAGTGTCATTACTCTTTTTGCGGCTATTTCTGTTTGTGCGATGGCTCAAACTTATGACTATTCCTTAGTCTTTTAAACTCAATTCCTTCGAAATATGTACCTTATTCCCTGCATTGGTCATGGCATCAACTTCCTAAAAGATGCTAAACTACCGCACCTGATAAATCTCGCCGATTTCTTGTGACGAGATTTTTAATAGGATGTTGCGATTTTGGTGTTTAAAACAGCACCGAAACCGGACACTAGTGTCGTGTCTAAAAGTTACGCAATCAAAGAATCTTTTTCCCGATAAAAGTAGTGCAAGTGCGTATGATTACAATAAAGAAGGGTTTGGACCTTCCTATCGCAGGAACTCCTACCCAGGTGATTAATGATGGTAAGACCATCAAAAAAGTCGCCTTGCTTGGCGAAGAGTACGTCGGCATGCGTCCTACTATGCATGTCCGCGTAGGCGATGAAGTAAAGAAAGCTCAAGTTCTTTTTGAAGATAAGAAGAATCCGGGAGTGAAATTTACTTCACCAGCAGCTGGTAAAGTGATCGAGATTAACCGTGGCGCTAAGCGTGTGCTTCAGTCTATTGTGATTGAAGTTGCAGGTGAAGAGCAGGTGACATTCGATAAGTTTGAAGCTGGCCAACTAGCAGGTCTTGACCGTGAAGCGGTTAAAACTCAGCTTGTTGACTCAGGTCTTTGGACTGCTTTACGTACTCGTCCGTTCAGCAAGGTTCCTGCAATCGAATCTTCTACGAAGGCTATTTTCGTAACTGCTATGGATACTAATCCTTTAGCGGCTCAGCCTGAGTTGATCATCAATGAGCAACAAGAAGCGTTTGTTGCTGGTTTAGATGTGCTTTCGACTCTGACTGATGGCAAGGTTTACGTATGTAAATCTGGTACAAGTCTTCCTCGTTCTTCTCAGTCTAATGTTGAAGAGCATGTATTTGATGGCCCTCACCCAGCAGGTCTCGCTGGCACCCACATGCATTTCCTATACCCCGTGAATGCAGAAAATGTGGCGTGGAGCATCAACTACCAAGATGTTATTGCGTTTGGTAAGTTGTTCCTAACTGGTGAACTTTACACTGACCGTGTTATCTCTCTGGCTGGTCCAGTGGTGAATAACCCTCGTCTAGTTCGTACTTCTATTGGTGCAAGCCTAGAAGACGTAACAGATAGCGAGCTAATGCCAGGTGAAGTTCGTGTGATTTCTGGTTCAGTACTAACAGGTACTCATGCAACTGGTCCTCACGCTTACCTTGGTCGTTACCACGTGCAGGTTTCTGTATTACGTGAAGGCCGCGAAAAAGAGCTGTTCGGTTGGGCTACTCCTGGCAAGAACAAGTTCTCGATTACTCGCTCATTCCTTGGTCATCTATTCAAAGGTCAGTTGTTCAACATGACAACGACAACGAATGGTAGTGACCGTTCTATGGTTCCAATTGGCAACTACGAACGCGTAATGCCTCTTGATATGGAGCCTACTCTGCTACTTCGTGATCTATGTGCAGGTGATACGGATAGTGCTATCGCACTAGGTTTGCTTGAACTAGACGAAGAAGATTTAGCATTGTGTACCTTTGTGTGTCCTGGTAAGTACGAGTACGGTGCGTTACTACGTGAATGCCTAGATATCATTGAGAAGGAAGGGTAATTTTCCATGGGTCTTAAAAAGTTTATTGAAGACATCGAGCATCACTTTGAGCCTGGTGGTAAACATGAGAAGTGGTTTGCGCTTTACGAAGCAGCAGCGACTCTGTTCTACACGCCTGGTCTAGTGACAAAGAAAAGCTCGCACGTTCGTGATAGCGTTGACCTAAAACGCATCATGATCATGGTTTGGTTTGCGGTATTCCCAGCAATGTTCTGGGGTATGTACAACGCAGGTGGCCAAGCTATTGCAGCACTAAATCACATGTACGCTGGTGATCAGCTAGCAGCGGTTGTTGCTGGTAACTGGCACTACTGGTTAACGGAAATGCTTGGCGGCACTTTAGCGGCTGATGCTGGCGTTGGCAGTAAGATGATGCTTGGTGCAACTTACTTCCTACCAATCTACGCAACGGTATTTATCGTTGGTGGTTTCTGGGAAGTGCTGTTCTGTATGGTGCGTAAGCACGAAGTTAACGAAGGTTTCTTTGTAACTTCTATCCTGTTTGCACTGATCGTTCCACCGACACTTCCTCTATGGCAAGCGGCACTAGGTATTACCTTTGGTGTTGTTGTTGCTAAGGAGATCTTTGGTGGTACGGGTCGTAACTTCCTAAACCCAGCTCTTGCTGGCCGTGCGTTCCTGTTCTTCGCCTACCCTGCGCAAATCTCAGGTGATGTAGTATGGACTGCAGCTGATGGCTTCTCTGGTGCAACCGCACTAAGCCAGTGGGCTCAAGGTGGTAACGGTGCACTGGTTAATGCAGTGACAGGCGCTCCAATCACTTGGATGGACGCATTCATCGGTAACATTCCTGGTTCAATTGGTGAAGTTTCAACACTCGCACTGATGATCGGTGCAGCGATGATCGTTTACATGCGAATCGCTTCTTGGCGCATCATTGCAGGTGTAATGATCGGTATGATTGCAACAGCAACCCTGTTCAACGTGATCGGTTCTGACACTAACCCAATGTTCAACATGCCATGGCACTGGCACCTAGTCCTAGGTGGTTTTGCATTCGGTATGTTCTTTATGGCAACAGACCCTGTATCGGCTTCATTTACTAACAAAGGTAAATGGTGGTACGGCGCGCTGATCGGCGCGATGTGTGTTCTGATTCGTGTAGTAAACCCAGCGTACCCAGAAGGTATGATGCTGGCGATCCTATTTGCGAACCTGTTTGCACCTCTGTTAGACCACATAGTTATCGAGAAGAACATCAAGCGGAGACAAGCACGCTATGGCAAGTAATAACGATAGCATTAAAAAGACGCTGGGTGTTGTTATCGGGTTGAGCCTTGTTTGTTCAATCATCGTATCAACAGCAGCCGTGGGTCTACGCGACAAGCAAAAAGCTAACGCTGTACTAGATAAGCAAACTAAGATCGTTGAAGTAGCTGGCATTGAAGCTGAGGGTAAAAAAGTACCTGAGCTATTTGCTGAGTTCATCGAACCGCGCCTAGTTAACTTTGAAACTGGTGCGTTTGTTGACGGCGATGCTGCAACTTACGATCAGCGTAAAGCAGCAAAAGATCCAGCAGAGTCTATCAAGCTAACAGCTGACCAAGACAAAGCTAAGATCCTACGTCGTGCTAACACAGGTGTTGTATACCTAGTGAAAGATGGCGACGCTGTATCTAAGATCATCCTACCGGTACATGGTAATGGTCTTTGGTCAATGATGTATGCATTTGTTGCGGTTGAAACTGACGGTAATACGGTATCTGCGATCACTTACTACGAGCAGGGTGAAACTCCTGGACTTGGTGGTGAAGTTGAGAACCCATCTTGGCGTGATCAATTTATTGGCAAGAAGCTTTATGATGAAAACTTCAAGCCAGCTATCAAAGTTGTTAAAGGTGGTGCCCCAGCCGGTTCTGAACACGGTGTTGATGGCCTATCAGGTGCGACACTAACAGGTAACGGTGTTCAAGGTACATTTGATTTCTGGTTAGGCGATATGGGCTTTGGTCCATTCCTAGCAAAAGTTCGTGACGGAGGTCTGAACTAATGTCTAGCGCACAAAACGTTAAGAAGAGTCTGTTAGCACCAATATTGGATAACAACCCAATCGCGCTTCAGGTTCTTGGTGTTTGTTCTGCTCTTGCAGTAACCACCAAACTAGAAACGGCTTTTGTAATGACACTAGCGGTTATCTTTGTAACTGCACTGTCTAACTTCTTCGTTTCAGTAATCCGTAACCACATTCCAAACAGCGTGCGTATCATCGTACAGATGGCAATCATCGCATCGCTAGTAATCGTGGTAGACCAAGTGTTGAAAGCATACCTATACGATATCTCTAAGCAGCTATCGGTATTCGTAGGCCTAATCATTACAAACTGTATTGTAATGGGTCGTGCTGAAGCATTCGCAATGAAGTCTGAGCCAATCCCATCTCTAATCGATGGTATCGGTAACGGCCTTGGTTACGGTTTCGTTCTTATCACTGTTGGCTTCTTCCGTGAACTGTTTGGTTCAGGCAAGCTGTTCGGTATGGAAGTGCTTCCTCTAGTGAGCAACGGCGGTTGGTACCAACCAAACGGTCTGATGCTTCTAGCGCCATCAGCATTCTTCCTAATCGGCTTCCTAATCTGGGCAATCCGTATTCTGAAACCAGAACAAGTAGAAGCGAAGGAGTAAGGACGTCATGGAACATTACATTAGCTTGCTAGTTAAATCGATTTTCATCGAAAACTTAGCACTATCGTTCTTCTTAGGTATGTGTACATTCCTTGCTGTATCTAAGAAAGTTAAGACCTCTTTCGGTCTTGGTGTTGCGGTTGTATTTGTACTGACAGTTGCAGTACCAGTGAACAACCTGCTTTACACTTTCATTCTTAAAGAGAATGCGTTAGTTGAAGGCGTGGACCTTAGCTTCCTGAACTTCATCACCTTTATCGGTGTAATCGCAGCACTTGTACAGATTTTAGAAATGATCTTAGACCGTTTCTTCCCACCTCTGTACAACGCGCTAGGCATCTTCCTACCGCTGATCACAGTAAACTGTGCAATCTTTGGTGGCGTGTCTTTCATGGTTACACGTGACTACAACTTTGCTGAATCTGTTGTTTACGGCTTTGGTTCTGGTGTGGGCTGGATGCTAGCTATCGTTGCGTTAGCAGGTATCCGCGAGAAGATGAAGTACTCTGATGTACCTCCAGGTCTACGCGGTCTTGGTATTACGTTCATCACAGTTGGTCTTATGGCGTTAGGCTTTATGTCTTTCTCTGGTGTTCAACTGTAAGTCGGGTAAACGGCAGCAATTAAAGGAATAGTCATGAATACTATTATTTTTGGTGTAGTGATGTTTACCCTGATTATTTTGGCGCTAGTTTTAGTGATTCTTTTCGCTAAATCTAAACTAGTACCATCAGGTGACATTACAATTTCTGTGAACGATGACCCTTCTTTGGCGATCGTTACTCAGCCAGGCGGTAAGCTTCTGGGTGCTCTAGCAGGTGCTGGTGTATTCGTATCTTCTGCTTGTGGTGGCGGTGGCTCATGTGGTCAGTGTCGCGTAAAAATTAAATCAGGCGGTGGCGACATTCTACCAACCGAGCTTGACCATATTACTAAAGGTGAAGCGCGCGAAGGTGAGCGTCTAGCGTGTCAGGTTGCAATGAAAACTGACATGGACATCGAGCTACCTGAAGAGATCTTCGGTGTTAAGAAGTGGGAATGTACAGTTATCTCTAACGATAACAAAGCGACATTCATCAAAGAGCTTAAGCTGCAAATTCCAGATGGCGAATCAGTACCTTTCCGTGCTGGTGGTTACATCCAGATTGAAGCGCCTGCTCACCACATTAAATACGCTGATTACGATATTCCTGAGGAATACCGTGAAGATTGGGACAAATTCAACCTGTTCCGTTACGAGTCTAAGGTAAGTGAAGAGACAATCCGTGCTTACTCAATGGCTAACTACCCTGAAGAAGAAGGTATTATTATGCTGAACGTGCGTATCGCTACGCCGCCGCCTAATAATCCTGATGTACCACCAGGTATCATGTCTTCGTTCATCTGGTCTCTAAAAGAAGGCGACAGGTGTACTATTTCTGGTCCATTTGGTGAGTTCTTTGCTAAAGATACAGACAACGAGATGGTCTTCATCGGTGGTGGTGCGGGTATGGCGCCAATGCGTTCACATATCTTCGACCAACTTAAGCGTCTTAAGTCTACTCGTAAGATGTCGTTCTGGTACGGTGCGCGCTCTAAGCGTGAAATGTTCTACGTAGAAGATTTCGATGGCCTACAAGCAGAAAATGACAACTTCGTATGGCACTGTGCTCTGTCTGATCCAATGCCAGAAGATAACTGGGATGGTTACACAGGCTTCATCCACAACGTATTGTACGAAAACTACCTAAGGGATCATGACGCTCCTGAAGATTGTGAATACTACATGTGTGGTCCACCTATGATGAACGCAGCCGTAATCGGTATGCTGAAAGATCTAGGTGTGGAAGATGAGAATATCCTACTGGATGACTTCGGCGGCTAAATTTCAGCGTATTTGAAATTACATATATAAGATGGCTGACTGCTTAAAGTCAGCCATTGTTGTTTTAGAGTGGTAATAGTCGATACGTTGTAAAGTAACGTATGCGCTATTCCCGTTCCTCAATATACAGGAGTCTAACAAGTGAAAAAGTGGCTTGTTGCATTTGCTTCTCTGTTAGTACTAGCTGGTTGTGAAAAACCAGTTGAGCAGATCCATCTCAGTGGCCCAACTATGGGTACCACATACAATATCAAGTATATTTCGGCTGAAGGGCAACCTACACCTGAAGCGATTCAGAAAGAAGTTGATCGTCTACTCGAAGAAGTTAACGACCAAATGTCGACTTACCGTAAAGACTCCGAATTAAGTCGCTTCAACCAGAGTCAGTCAGCTGAAGCATTTGCCGTTTCACCTCAAACAGCGACAGTGGTGAAAGAAGCGATTCGACTTAACGGTCTTACTTTAGGTGCATTGGACGTCACTGTTGGTCCACTCGTCAACCTATGGGGTTTTGGCCCAGAAGGCAGACCGGAGGTTGTTCCAACAACTGAAGAGCTCGCGGCGCGTAAAGCAATGACGGGCATCCAGCATCTGAGTGTGAATGATGATGCTTTAGTGAAAGATATTCCTAACTTGTATGTAGATTTGTCTACAATTGCAAAAGGTTGGGGGGTCGATGTTGTTGCTGACTACATCCAGTCGCAAGGCATTCAGAACTATATGGTTGAAGTAGGTGGTGAAATGCGCCTAAAAGGCTTGAACCGTGAAGGTGTTGCGTGGCGAATTGCCATTGAAAAACCATCGGTTGAAGAGCGTGCGATTCAAGACATTATTGAGCCAGGCGATATGGCTGTTGCCACATCCGGCGATTACCGTAACTACTTCGAGCATGACGGAATTCGATACTCACACATTATCAATCCAGAAACGGGTAAGCCGATTAGCCATAAGGTTGTATCGGTAACGGTTCTTGACCAATCGTCTATGACGGCGGATGGGTTAGCGACTGGACTGATGGTATTAGGCGAAGAGAAAGGCATGCAGATTGCTGAAGAAAACAACATTCCTGTGCTTATGATCGTCAAAACGGAAGAGGGTTTTAAAGAACTAGCCTCTTCTGCATATAAGCCTTATACGAATAAATAATAACTCGAGCGAGCATGTCATTATGAGTACATTTTTGATTACATTTGGTGTGTTTATGGCCGTAATTGCAGCGATGTCAATTGGCTATATCATCCAGAAGAAAGTTGTAAAAGGCAGTTGTGGTGGACTAGGAGCGGTTGGTATCGATAAGGTATGTAACTGTCCTGAACCATGTGATGCACGTAAGAAACGAGAAGCACGTGAAGCGGCGCGTCAAGAAAAGCTAGCTGCATGGGAAAAAGACCGCATCGCTTAGTCCCGTCCTGTTAATACAAAACACAAACACCAGTCACTCGACTGGTGTTTTTTTTAACATTTCGTCGGTGAAAATAGTCCGGTTACGTCCCAGCTTCTTCGCCACATATAAGCGATCATCAGCGATCTTAATTTGGTCATGAATGTCCCCAGTGATACTACTTATGCCTATGCTGACAGTAACAAGTATGATATTTCCATTATGCTTTACGGGGGTTTTCTCGACACGTTGTCTCATGTTTTCAATGCGATTGATGAAATCATCGTATGGCGTGCATGATTGAATACAAAACTCTTCACCACCAAAACGCACCACGATATCATCAGGAAAATATATCTTCAGGATATTTGCGACTGTTTTAAGAGCAGCATCGCCCCCGTCATGACCATAATTGTCATTGACCTGTTTGAATAGGTCGATATCAATCATTGCAATGTTACGTAGCTGACAACCAGAGCAAGCCTGACTAAAGAGAAATCTTCGATTCCACAACCCTGTGAGAACGTCTTGATTAGCGAGTTTGTGTAACTCATCGGTTGCTTCCTTCATATCAAGCAACTGGTGAACCCGACAGTAAAACTCTTCTTGATTAAATGGCTTGGTGAGAAAGTCATTCGCTCCCGCTTTTAGAAACTGGGCGGTAAGGGTTTTCGATTCGTTGCCAGATAGCCCTATGATGGCGAGTTGGTTCTTATCGTACATCTGGCGCATTTCACGAGTCATGGATATGCCATCTTTAACCGGCATGTCGTGATCAGTGATAACAAACGTGATATCGGAACAGCTTTGCAGTTTTTCGAGTGCAACTTGACCGTTTTCCGCCTGCGTGGTGCGAATGTACTGATGTTCGAGCAACTGTGTCACATGGCGTCGGACTGTCGCTGAGTCATCAACAATGAGGGCATGGTGTTTGCTGTTATTAATAAGCCGTTTAGCTAGAGGAAGTAGATAGGAGATGGATGCCATGCTGTCTTTCAATATGTAGTCCAGAACCCCCTTTGCAATAACTGTTCGGCCTGTGCAAAAGATTCTGCACAGCAGACATGACAGCCTAAAGTAGTGAGCTGCTGTTTTAAGAAATTTTGGTAAGCGCGACTATCCTCTACAACCAAGACTTTATTGTTCAAAGCGGTGCCTCTTTTGTTACCTATAGAATTAATAATAACTGCATCCAACAAACTTGCGAGTGTCGAACAGGACAAATTTGCAGACAATTTGTACTTTGAGATATATATGTGATTTATTATACTGTTTATATGTACAGTCTATTCCGGTCATCGAAAGTGGATAAGAAAACGCGAAAAATCATACATATAGACATGGATTGTTTTTACGCGGCAGTGGAAATGCGTGATAACCCTTCATATCGTGGACGGCCACTCGCCGTCGGGGGACATGAAAAACAACGTGGCGTGTTAAGTACCTGCAATTATGAAGCGAGAAAGTTCGGCATCCGCAGTGCCATGCCAACCTCTAGAGCATTGCAGTTATGCCCACAGTTACTTGTCGTACCGGGAAGAATGCATGTCTACAAAGCGGTTTCAAAACAGATACACGCTATCTTTTCGCGTTACACAGCACTTATTGAGCCCCTGTCTCTTGATGAAGCGTACCTCGATGTGACGGATTGTCCTTTACATAAAGGCTCGGCAACCCTGATTGCTGATGCTATTCGTAGCGATATTTGGAATGAGCTACAGCTAACGGCATCTGCGGGTATCGCGCCAGTAAAGTTTCTCGCCAAGATTGCTTCTGATATGAATAAGCCCAATGGTCAGTATGTGATTCCTCCGGATAGAGTTCAAAGTGAGATAGACAATTTGCCGTTAGAGAAAATTCCGGGGGTTGGCAAAGTGAGTCTGGAAAAACTCCATCAAGCTGGGTTGTATGTAGGGCAAGACGTCAAAAACAGTGACTATCGCGATTTACTACTCAAGTTCGGCCGGCTTGGAGCCTCGTTGTGGAACAAGAGCCATGGTGTTGATGATCGTGAAGTCGTGGTTGAAAGGGAAAGAAAATCGGTTGGGGTCGAGCGTACATTTGCCGAAAATATTTTTTCATATGATGAATGTTGGCGTGTCATAGAAGACAAGTTGTTTCCTGAATTAGAACAAAGGCTAGAAAGAGCATCGCCAGACAAGGCGATCATCAAGCAGGGGATTAAAGTTAAATTTGCTGATTTTCAATTAACGACGATAGAACATATTCACTCGCAGTTGGAGTTGGAGTATTTTAAACAGCTATTGCATGACATTCTTAAACGTCAACAAGACCGAGAAATCCGATTACTGGGTTTAAGCGTGATGCTTAAACCCGAGGAACAGAGTAAACAACTGAGTTTTTTTTAATCTAGGCTTTCTACCCACAGCCTAACCTTACTGAAGGGGATGGCTTCAAGTTGACCAAACCCAGCTAAAGAGCGTGCTTTGATCTTGGTAAATACTGGTGTAGTGATCCCACAAAGAAATTTCGTTCTTAGATTGAGCGACAAAGGCGCACGAGCTTTGGTTTCCAATTGAACCAACCATTCACGAACTTGTTCTTGATCAGTCTCGCGTTGTACTAACTTGGGTAAGTGTGCGACTTCGCCACGACAGACGCTACAGTGGTTACAATTGGAAGGTGCGTGTTTATCGCCAAAATACTTGGCCAACCTTGCGCTAAGGCATTGACTTGATTCAAAGAAATCCAGCAGTTCGCGAATACGACTTACATCATTGGTTTCTTTATTTTTAAACAGAGAGGATAGTTTCTCAGCGAGTTCAGCGGTAGTGTTGGCTTTTGACGAAACTCGATAGACCTCAGTCATCAGTTTACTTTCTAGCTCTATCCAGCCTTTCTCGTTGAAATAGTTGAGTGCGGCTATGGCTCTTGAACGATCGCCTTGGAACTCTTGCCATAAGGTCTCAAAATCGACCTGACACCAAGTACGAGCTTGGGGTGAACAGTTAAATAGAGCGGTAATAAACGCACTACGTTGTGGATCAAAATGATTCACAATGCTTTGTTTATCGATGAGAAACTTAAAACGATAGTCTGCGAAATAGCTGTATTGTGACTCGATGACATCTTCCATCTCCATGTACACTAATAACGTTTTCAACGGAAGCTGGCGAATATTACTTTCTGTCGAGAGTCTGCTTAGCACGACTTCCCATTGAGGAGAAGAGTCAATCGCTTGTTTGAGGACAAACTCTATTTCGCTTGTCTCAGGCGTGTCGCCAAAAATAAAGTTCTCTAAGGTGCTGATACTATTTTGGTTCGCGAGTAATACGCATTGAGACGGATGCCCGTCTCGTCCTGCTCGACCTATTTCTTGCGCATAGTTTTCGATGGATTTAGGCAGATCGAAGTGAATGACTCGGCGAATATCAGATTTGTCCACTCCCATTCCAAAAGCGATGGTTGCGACAATACAATCTAGCTGCCCCTGCATAAATTGATTTTGAATCTGCTCACGCGTTTCATTGCCCATGCCTGCATGATAGGCACTGACGTTAAGGTTATTATCAGCCAGTAAGCGGGCAACCTGCTCGGCGGTATTTTGCAGGGTCACATAGACAATGGTGGGCAGTTTGGAGTTTGATTTAATTAAACTCAGTAGCGCTTCAGGCTTGTTTTCGTCCAAGCATGGTGAGACAGAAATATCGAGATTAGGACGATAAAAGCCAGTGACAACAACATCATCAGGTTCAATGGAGAACTTGCTCTGCATATCCTCGATAACCGTTTGTGTGGCTGTCGCGGTAAGCAATAGGACTTGAGGTATGTTTAATTCTTTCAGGTAGTGCGGCAGTTTGAGGTAGTCCGGGCGGAAATTGTGGCCCCACTCAGAGATACAATGAGCCTCATCGACGACCAGCAAAGATATCGGTACTTGGGAAATAAACTGCCTAAAGCGTTCATTCTTCAGCCTTTCGACAGAAATCATCAAAACCTTGGTATGTCCTTGTTTTACCAGATTCATGATCTGTAAGGACTCTTCACGGGTTTGGCTAGAGTCAATGGATGCCGCAGGAATTTGTTTGCTGCTTAGGAAGGCGAGCTGATCCTTCATCAATGCCAGCAGAGGAGAAACCACCAAGGTCAGATGAGGCAAGACGACAGCGGGAAGTTGATAACAGAGAGATTTACCTGAACCGGTAGGGAAAATTGCTGCACATGATTGGCCTTGCATCACTTTTTCGATAACCGCTTGCTGCCCTGTACGAAGTGATTCGAAACCAAAGGTGTGATGGAGTGTCTGCTGAAGATCGAATTCTTGGTTGGGGCTAAACATAATACTTGATTCCGGTATCTTTAAAGGGTAACGAGCTCTATTCTAAGGGCATTAAAATGATTGGAACATGGTTTTAGTATGAATAAGTTGGAACTAAAACGCATTATTCTGGATTTGCTAGAACGAAAATGGCAAATCGCGCAAAGCTCTGTTCAAAGGGCAATTGAATCGGCGACGGACGAAGAAACGGTTCCTGAGCATAAGTATGACACTTTAGCCCTTGAAGCATCTTATCTTGCCCATGGTCAGGCAATGCGCTTACAGGAATGTGAACAAGAAATTCGCGTGATGAAAGAACTTGTTTTGCCTATCGAGCCCGAAAAAGTGGTACTTGGATGTGTGATTTCATTACTGGACGATGACGATCAGAGCAAACGCTTTTTTATCTCACCATGTGCGGGTGGTTTAAAAGTGTCAATCGACGATGAGAGCGTCACATTAGTAACGTTTGATTCGCCATTAGGTCAGGCTCTCAAGTCAAAGAAAGTTGGAGAGGAAGTGACTTACAAGGTTGCCAGTGTAGAACATTGTTACGAGATTGAAACCATAAGCTGACAAACATCAAACGATTTCTGCTATGATAGGCATCAATAACTGATCGAGAGGTAACAATGAAAAAAGTATTACTGACATTACCTTTATTACTTTCCAGCCAAGTTTATGCTGCACAGTGCAAAGTTGACTTAAAAAACGAAATTCACTTGAATGGTGAGAGAATTGAAATTCACCAAGTTGGTGGTGAAACCGCGGTTGTCGATGCAGACAATGGCCTAACGATTCATGGTGAAAAAATTGAGTTGGATGATAGCCAGAAACAAGCTATTGCCCAATATCGAGAGAATATTAATGACTATTTGCCTAGAGCGAAGCAAATCGCCCAAGATGGCTTAGCACTCGCGAATGATATTGTTGATGATGTGGCAGAGAGCTTTGACGCGCCAGAGGCGTTTGATAGCGTCAAAGAGGCTATGAAGCAGTTTTATGCCGATATTGAAGCTCGATACTACAAGAATGGTGATTTGGTTTTACCTGCCGAAAGCTTTGGATCGCTAAATGAAACATGGGCTGAAGACTTAGAAAAAGCCAAAGCACTGTTTAATGAAGAGTTCATTACGAGTGCCTTTGATGCAATGTCAGCGAAAATGAAGGCAGAGGGTGGACTTAACTTAACTGAAATGGCCAACTCAATGGCGGAACTTAAAGAACGAGTTGCTAAACGTCTTGCCGAGCATGCGGCTGAAGTTGAGCAACAAAGTGAAGACTTTTGTGATTCTCTTGATCAAATGGCTGAACAAGAGCAGCAACTTCACGATAAGATCCCGCAATTGAAGGATTACCAAATCTTCACCATCTAATCCAATTTACTTTTTCGATTGTATTGAATAAAGAGCGCCTGTATGGCGCTTTTTTATGTCTTGAGCACTGGAATAGTGAATTGTTGTTTGATTTTTGCTCATTTGAGACTAATTTGTTGTAAATACCCTGAGAACTACCCGTGTGTGTTGATTGTTTAGTTTTGGCTAGTGTTTTGTACTTTTGTACTAGTTGACTGGTTCATTGGTGCGAATAGGTTGTATGGCTCAAACAAATAACACACAAACACGTGAGCATTTTGGTTCTCGTCTCGGTTTCATTCTTGCTGCGGCAGGCTACGTTAGGGAGTAACGCCACCGTTACTTCTGATCTTAATGGCTGTACCTGTAGTTTGGTACAACAATGTTAGAAGGGAGGAGTGTCCATCACATCAAAGCCTGAAAATGATTGGCACAAGGTGACGGCTCTTTGTGTTAAAGAAAGGTCGCTAGTCTTTTGGATGTACTCAGAGTGTTTAACGTTGATAATGAAACCCACTTGAATGTCAGTGGATAAAGGTATCTCAACGTCAGTATTTGCAACAAGTTGAGATACCTAAATAACGCTTATGAAGAAGAAATTTGACCCGTTGTAAGAGGGTCTACATCCAGATCATTCACTTTCTCAATGAATTCCTCTACCACCTGTTCTACTTCTTCGTCATCTTGTTCAAAGTAGGCTAGGTTGAATATGGCATCACCTTCATTGACCAGCGGCAGTGTTTGTTGACCGATAACAATACCGCCTTTACGGGCGATGAGTTCGATTTCACTGTGTCCCAGTGGAGCACTGATGTATGCCAATACTTGCCCTTTTTCGACTTTCTCGCCCAGAGTCACCACAGTGCGAAGAATGCCGTCACTTTCCGCACGCAGCCAACTGGTTGACTTGGCAATAACGTGTGTTGGCAGTTTTTTGCGAGTTGAGCGTAGCATACCGATAGCCTGCATTACTCGCTGAACTCCAATAAATCCAGCACTGATAGAGATTGGCTCGAAGCGTAATGCTTCGCCTGCTTCATAGGTAAGAACAGGGATACCCAGACGTTCAGCCTCACTGCGTAAAGAACCATCTCGTAGAGGAGCATCAATGATCACAGGAGTCGCAAATGCCTGAGCAATACGAAGTGTTTCAGGATTACTCAAGTCGGCACGCAGTTGAGGTAGGTTGGTTCGATGGATGGCACCGGTGTGGAGATCGAGTATGTAGTCACAACGTTTGGCTACCTGAGAGAAAAATGTGTATGCCATACGTGATGCGAGTGAACCTTTTTCACTACCAGGGAAGCAGCGATTTAAATCTCGTCTATCAGGTAAATAACGTGATTTGTGAATAAAACCAAAAACGTTAACTATAGGCACAGCAATGAGTGTTCCTTTTAGCTTGTTAACGTCAATGGTGTTAATCAGTTGTCTTACGATTTCAACGCCGTTGAGTTCATCACCGTGGATCGCCGCATTAACCATCAGTACTGGTCCTGCTAGCTTGCCGTTGATGACCTCAACCGGAATTGATAGTGGCGAGTGGGTATAAAGTCTTGCTGCATCTAACTCTATGACCTTACGTTCTCCCGGTGAGATAGACTCACCGAGAAATTCAAAAACGCTATTTATTTTAGCCTTTGCCACGAGTTTTAGTCCTTTTACTTGCCGCATTTTTCTCTATGAATTCGACAATCATTCCAGCAATGTCTTTACCAGTTGCGGTCTCAATACCTTCAAGACCTGGAGATGAGTTTACTTCCATGACTAATGGACCGCGATCTGATCTTAATAGATCCACACCGGCCACATTTAGACCCATAATTTTAGCGGCTGCAACTGCTGTACGGCGTTCAGTTGGGGTGATTTTTACTAATGATGCGCTACCACCACGATGTAGGTTGGAGCGGAATTCACCCTCTGCACCTTGACGTTTCATAGACGCAATCACTTTATCGCCAATGACGAAACAGCGAATGTCAGCACCGCCGGCTTCTTTAATGTACTCTTGCACCATAATGTTTGCTTTAAGACCCATAAAGGCTTCAATAACACTTTCCGCCGCTTTACGAGTTTCAGCTAAAACAACACCAATACCTTGAGTACCTTCAAGTAGTTTTATCACTACTGGAGCACCACCAACCATGTCTAAAAGGTCTTTTACATCGTCAGGTTTGCTTGCAAAGCCAGTAATAGGCATGCCAATGCCTTTACGTGATAATAGCTGCATCGAACGCAATTTGTCACGCGAGCGAGTGATTGCGACCGATTCGTTAACTGGATATACGCCCATCATCTCAAACTGACGTAATACCGCAGTGCCATAAAATGTAACTGAAGCACCAATTCGAGGAACAATAGCATCAAAGCCAGATAGCTCTTCACCTTTAAAGTGAATTTCTGGTTTGTCTGAGTTGATATTCATATAACAACGTAGCGCATCAATCACTTTTACTTCGTGACCACGGATTTTTGCTGCTTCAATTAGACGCTTCGTTGAGTAAAGAGTCGAGTTGCGAGACAGAATAGCAATTTTCATTATTTGTTTTCCTCGAAAGGGACTAAAAACGATTCTACAGGGTCGACGATGATACGATTATGCATTGCTGTTCGACCTAATAACATGCGAAAAGCCATATTTTCGCGATTAGTTAAAGTAATTTCTATTGGCCAACTTTTTCCGCCAAGTTTTATTTCTGATTCGATAACATAGCGTGACTCTTCATGTCCGCCCGAATCACGAACTATACGTTCATCAATAACTTTCGCTTCACATACAGTTTCGAAGTCCGTGTTATGTTGCATTGGGTGGATCCAGAATCTAACCCAAAGAGCTTCGTCCTTTTTAAAGCTCTCTACTTTGAATGCGTGTAAGCATGAGGTCCTGGCTCCGGTATCAATTTTTGCATTAATTTCTTCAATACCTAAACCCGGCAGGCTGAGGGTTTCTCGCCAACCTACTAATAGTTTTTCTTTCATCGCAGTAACAATATATTTAGAGAGAATTTAAGACACTCTAATGAAGTGAGCATCCCCGACATAACGCGGTTGACTACCGATTATATGGCTTGAAGAGGGTATGAGAATTTACCCTAAGGCGCTTCAAGGACGGCGACTGTAGCAACCATGCTATGGTGTGACTAACGAATTAAAATTGCCGTCACAACAAATTATACTTATTAAACAGTAGCATATAAAACAAAAAAAACCAGCTAATGTGAGCTGGCTTTTTGAATTACTTTTACTAATGGATTGGTGAATGTTATTTATTCGGAATTGCTTCTAACAATGCCACCATTTGGTCCCAGAATAGAGTGACTGTATCGATCTTAACCTTTTCATCTGGAGAGTGTGGGAACTTAATGGTTGGGCCAAAAGAAACCATATCCATATTAGGGTAAGGTTCTTTGAATAAACCACACTCAAGACCTGCGTGAATGACCATGATGTTTGGCTTGTGTCCGTAGATACCTTCATACATATCGCGGAAGATGGCCATGATCTCTGAATCAGCATCTGGTTTCCAACCTGGATATGCACCAGAAAACTCGATATTTGCACCAGCGAGCTCTGCAACAGAAGTCAACATACCTTCAACTTGTTGGCGACCAGAATCGATCAGCGATCGTACTAGGCATAGTACGTTGATGTGATCTTGTTCAGTCGTTACAACGCCAACGTTTAGCGACGTTTCAACAACGCCTTCTATCTCATCACTCATACGAATGACGCCATTCGGGCAAGCGTTCAATGCCGCAATAAAACGTTGCTGGTCAGCAATGGAAAGCACTTCTGACTGAGTTTCGATTGCTTGATTAAATGAGACAACGTCAGTTTCAACTTTACCCAGTTCGGTTTTTATCAAGTTGGAATAGAAGTCAAACAGTTCAGCCAGTTTAGCTTCGTTTTCAGCTGGAATTGCGACGGTAACAAATGCTTCACGAGGGATCGCATTACGTAAGCTACCACCACGGAACTCAATGAGGCGAAGATCTAACTCTTGAGCATGACCCGCTAAGAATCGAGCAAGTAATTTGTTGGCGTTCCCGCGACCTGTGTGGATATCACAACCAGAGTGACCGCCTTTAAGTCCTTTCAGGATCAGTTGGCGAGTAACAAGACCAGCAGGAATCGCTTCACGAGTAATATTGAACGTCATTTCACCATCGATGCCGCCCGCACAACCCATGTAGACTTCACCTTCTTGTTCAGAGTCTGTGTTTAGAAGAATATCGCCTTCCAACCAACCCGCTTCCAAACCAAATGCGCCAGTCATTCCTGCTTCTTCATCAATAGTAAGCAGAACTTCGATTGGACCATGTTTGATCTCTGTTGAAGCAAGCACAGCTAAACAAGAAGCCATACCAATGCCGTTGTCAGCACCTAGCGTCGTGCCTTTTGCGGTAACCCATTCCCCATCTATATAAGGTTGGATAGCATCTTTTGCGAAGTCATGATCTGTGTCTTCGTTCTTCTGCGGCACCATATCGATGTGTGCTTGGAGAACTACACCTTTCTTGTTTTCCATACCTGGTGTCGCGGGCTTTTTAATGAACACGTTACCTGTTGGATCACGACGAACATCTAGGCCTTGCTCTGTTGCCCAGTTAACAATGTACTGGGCAAGGGCTTCTTCATGCTTTGAAGGGTGAGGAATAGAGCAGATCTTATCGAAAAACTGCCAAAGTGGAGCAGGTGATAAGTTGCTGATTTCAGAATGGAATTCAGACACGGATGACTCCTTTTTAAGAATAATGCCAGATCATATGATTTGTAATCTTAATAATGTAGAGAATTAATCTGCATCTGGCCTATTAAGTAGAGGCACAGAATATCACTCCCAGAGTCGCGGGTGTAGTGAAACCGCAGCTGAATTATCTTGTGGCTATCACAGAATACGGAATTGTTTCGACTACGCTATGTGGCTAGATTCGTATAAAATGTAGGAAAATAAAACAATAAGCTGATAATTCTGTAATTTAATTACGGAATTATAATAATTTCTACTAGGTTTTAAATTTTTTGTGACTTTAATCACTTTGATGCTTGTAATTAAATTTCTTTGAGGTATATTTGTAACCAACTTCCCAAGCGAAGAAAGAAATGCTCAAAGGATGAGTCCGATTTGTCGCCTCCAAGGAACCGAGAAATCAATATTTGTAATCTGTTTTAATTGATTTAGAAGGTGATAGTTATGAAAGGTTTACCAAGTGCAGCGTTCTGGCTAAACAGCTCTGTTTACACAGGCAGCTTTACTTACCCAACAAGCTTCGGTTACTAACCCTAAGCTTGTCACTCTCGAACAGTTTGTTCACCCCTATTATTGGAATTCTTTACGGCTCCTATATAGCTGACATGATTCAACCGCCACTCAATCTGAGTGGCGTTTTTTTATCTATCCTTTTCCTCTACTCGATATATTTCTTGATTTAGGTGTATCGACCTATCTACCTAGTTATTACGCATTTAGGCACATATTTGTTTGCTTCTTCGCGCGAGTTTCCTAAGAAGAGTTTTCCGTTAGAGTAAAAAAGTGTCTTTTGAAAACTCTCTACTCAATGATGTTTATTGACTGAAATAAAACAAGAAAACACGCTTGCCTCTCATTGTTGTTTGTTTGAAATGTCGTTTTACAGTTAGAAATATTGATTAGAGTCATAATTCTATCTGGAATTTACTATTTGATGACTTTATAATTCGAGCCAATCGATTACGCAACCGTTTACTTTTTACCCTTTTAGGATTCGATCATGTTCGAAAAACTGTTCAAGCTCAGTGAAAACGGCACCAACGTTAAAACTGAGATCATCGCTGGTATTACTACTTTCCTGACGATGGCTTACATCATTTTTGTCAACCCAGCAATGCTTGCAGATGCAGGTATGGACAAAGGTGCTGTGTTCGTAGCAACCTGTCTTGCAGCTGCGATCGGCTGTTTCATCATGGGCTTTGTCGCTAACTACCCAATCGCACTGGCTCCGGGCATGGGCTTGAATGCCTTCTTTACCTACGGCGTAGTGTTAGGCATGGGCCATTCGTGGCAAGTTGCTTTAGGCGCGGTATTTGTATCGGGTCTGATTTTCATGGCGTTGAGTGTATTTAAGATCCGTGAATGGATTATCAACTCAATCCCAATGTCACTGCGTACAGGTATCTCTGCGGGTATCGGTCTCTTCTTGGCTTTCATCGGTCTACAAAATTCAGGTATCGTTGTTGATAACCCAGCAACACTTGTGGGTCTAGGACATATTACAGGTTTACAACCAGCGCTTGCTGCTCTGGGCTTTTTCCTGACCATTGGTTTGGTGTACCGCGGTGTGCGCGGCGCGGTTATGATCGCGATTCTTATTATCACTGCATTGGGTCTAATCGTGGGTGATGTTCAGTGGAGCGGCTTCATGTCTATGCCACCAAGTGTTGCACCAACATTTATGCAGATGAATATCGTTGATGTTTTTGAAGTGGGCATGATTTCAGTTGTATTCGCGTTCCTCTTCGTTGACCTATTCGATACGGCGGGAACACTCGTTGGTGTTGCAAGCAAAGCAAACCTTATTAAAGAAGATGGCAAGCTTCCACGTTTGAGCAAAGCGCTTTTGGCTGACTCAACGGCTACGTCTGTTGGTGCAATGATCGGTACTTCAAGCACGACTTCGTACGTTGAATCAACAGCAGGTGTGGCGGCCGGTGGCCGTACTGGTCTTACTGCTGTGGTTGTTGGTGTGTTGTTCCTACTGGCGTTATTCTTCTCACCATTGGCTGGTATGATCCCTGCCTACGCAACGGCTGGAGCTCTGTTCTACGTTGCGATTCTAATGATGTCAGGTTTAGTAAGCGTTGACTGGCGTGACCTCACAGAAGCGGCTCCGGTTGTTGTGACCTGTCTTCTTATGCCACTGACTTATTCCATTGCTGAAGGTATTGCTCTTGGCTTTATCTCTTACGCAGCGATCAAACTGCTAAGTGGCAAAGGTCGTGATGTTTCTATGAGTGTTTGGGTTCTTGCTGCGGTATTCATTATTAAATACCTAGTAGCTTAAGCGCTAACTCAGTGATTTAGTTCGCTAGTTAACCTCAAATACGCTATTTTTCGCCATAACAGTTGCTCTGTTATGGCGATTATTTTTGTAGTAGAGACAAATTCCCCATTGGTATTGTATGTCGCATCCGTTAAAATAATCGTTTGCGTAGCTTTTCCCCAGATATGTCTGGTGCAATCGTCCTGAGATTCTTGACGCGTTGCTGGGATGCAGATTTTAAAAATTATTAGGTTATTACAATGAGTAAAAAATTCATCATCACTTGGGACCAAATGCACACGTTCTGTCGCGAACTTGCTGAAAAACAGATGCCAGCAGAGCAGTGGAAAGGAATTTGGGCAGTGAGCCGTGGTGGTCTTGTTCCTGGTGCAATCCTAGCTCGTGAGCTGGGTATTCGTCATGTTGATACTATCTGTATTTCTAGCTACGACCATGATCACCAGCGTGATATGACGGTTGTTAAAGCACCTCAAGGCGATGGTGAAGGCTTCCTTATTGTTGAAGATCTTGTCGATAGCGGTGACACGGCGCGTAAACTGCGTGAAATGTACCCAAAAGCCAAACTGATCGCAGTATGTGCTAAACCAGCGGGTGTTGAACTGCTGGATGACTACGTTGTCGATATTGCTCAAGACACATGGATTGAGCAACCTTGGGATATGTCAATTCAGTACGTAGAGCCAATCAACCGTAAGCAAAAGTAGTCGCTAGATTGATATCTCGGCAAATAATTGATGGATGACCCTTTATTGGGTCATTTTTTTTATTACTATTTAGAAAATGATTTTAATTAGGTTGTACTAATGTCCGAGGAAGTCAGTAAGAACCTCTCAGAAACCTTATTCGCTAACCATAAGCAAGCGAAAGAGACTTCTGCGTTGACCCAATACATGCCAACAAGCGAGAAGTTTCTTGAAGAGAAACAGTTGGAAGATAGTTACAAGTGGTACCGAAACTTGCGCAGAATGCAGTGGGCGTGGCAGGGATTAGATCCTATCGAAATAGAATCTGTCCTCGCTAAAATTGCGGCTTCAAAACATTCTCGTACTCATGATGAGTGGCTCGACACTGTGATGGGATATCACAGTGGTAACTGGACATACGAGTGGACGAAATTGGGGATGCTACACCAGAAGCGTTCGGCCGAGCTAAAGGGTGAAATGGCGGCGGATGAGCTATTTAATGCATCGCTCTGTTTTAGTATCGCTGGTTACCCACATTTGAAAAATGACCGCCTTGCGACTCAAGCGCAGGTACTGGCAAGTAGCGCTTATACTGAAGCCACTAAAAAGACCGGATTTATCGTTAAGCGGATTGAAGTGCCATATCAGAAGAAGAGTATCGTTGCTCATCTCCATCTGACCAGTACGGAAAAGCCTCAGCCTGTAGTGATGGTCAGTGCTGGCTTAGATAGCCTACAAACAGATTTGTGGAGTTTGTTCCGCGATCATTTGGCGAAGAAAAACATCGCAATGCTCACTGTCGATATGCCTTCGATTGGACACAACATCCATTGGAACCTGACTGAGGACACGTCGTGTTTGCATCAGGCAGTGCTGAATGAGTTGTACAGTATCCCGTGGGTCGATCATCATAGAGTTGGTCTGATTGGTTTTCGATTTGGCGGCAATGCGATGGTGCGTTTGTCATTTATGGAGCAAGATAAAATCAAAGCGTGCGTATCATTAGGAGCACCTATTCACGATGTCTTGTCTTCGCCAGCCAAGTTAAAGCAGATGCCCAAAATGTATTTAGATGTCTTGGCATCGCGTCTGGGCAAAAGTGTGGTGGATATTAATAGTCTCGCAGGTCAGTTGATGGCATGGTCTCTTAAGGTTCAGGGGATTTTGTCTAGCCGTAAAACTCGTGTACCGATTCTCGCCATGAGTTTAGAGAATGATCCAGTCTCACCCTATAGTGACAATCAGTTAGTGGCACTTTTTAGTGATTACGGTAAAGCTAAGAAAATTAGTGCTAAAACAATTACACAAGGCTATGAGCAATCCCTCGATTTAGCGATAAAGTGGTTGGAAGACGAGCTAATTAGATGACATTTCAGCTAATTTAGACAACACTTAATCATATCGACTACCCAGACTTTTAAGTCCTTTCTAGTAGGCGATTATAATAAGTCAATGAATATGGAGATTCATTATGTCTGAACCGACGAAAAGTCCAACGCACTACCGCTTGTTATCAACCCTAAGAGCTATTGGTCCTTATCTACGAGAATCACAGAGCACGGATGGCATGTATATCTTTGATTGCTTGTCTGTGTGTGTAAACGACAAAAAATCTCCTGAACAAAGGGAGTTTTGGGGCTGGTGGTTAGAGCTCGAGAAAAACGGCGATCTATTTGAAGCTCGCTATCGAACTGGATTGTACGATGTGGCAGGTGAGTGGCAGGAGAAAGCATTACCGAAAAAAACGGTCGAAGATGTGACGCGCACTCAGGAGGCCTTCCATCAGAAACTGATAGAAACACTGGGTAAGGAGTTCGAAATACCAGTGGCAATGCATAAAGAGTCGGTAGAATTCGTCTAATTTTCGTTGCTTATTATTGTTGTTCACCAAAAAGGCGCTTTTTAGCGCCTTTTCTGCTTGTGAATTTGCCATTTGATTGCTAAAACATCAGGTCTAATCGATCTTGTTAGCCCATCTTCTTGCGCTAGGGTCGTGACGGTTTTTTATTTATTTCATAGTAGAAAGGCAATGAATCAAGAAAGCGGAAAAGCATCACAGTCTCAGACCGTGGTGGTTAAATTAGGTACAAGTGTTTTAACTGGTGGCACTCTGGCTTTGGACCGAGCTCATATGGTTGAGTTGGTTCGTCAATGTGCAGAACTGAAAAAGCAAGGCCACTCTGTCGTGATGGTCTCGTCTGGCGCGATTGCAGCAGGACGCGAACACCTAGGATACCCCGCACTGCCCAACTCAATGGCAAGTAAACAGCTACTAGCGGCTGTTGGACAAAGTCAGTTAATTCAGACTTGGGAGTCATTGTTCGCTATTTATGGACTAAAAATCGGACAAATGCTGTTAACACGTGCCGATCTTGAAGACCGTGAGCGCTTCTTAAATGCGCGTGACACCATCAATGCGTTAGTTGAAAACGATATTATTCCTGTTGTTAACGAAAACGATGCGGTGGCAACCAGTGAAATCAAAGTGGGTGACAATGACAATTTGTCTGCCTTAGTTGGCATTCTTTGTGGTGCTGACAAACTGTTACTTCTTACCGATCAAAAAGGTCTGTTTACTGCGGATCCTCGCAAAGACCCTAATGCTGAGTTGATTAAGGAAGTAAAAACCATTGATGACACGCTGCGTAAAATTGCAGGTGGCAGTGGTACGACACTCGGTACCGGTGGTATGGCAACAAAACTGCAAGCAGCGGATATTGCACGCCGAGCTGGTATAGAAGTCATTATTGCGGCTGGTAGTGCACCGAACGTAGTATTTGACTCATTGGGCGAACATCCACAAGGAACTCGATTCCTACCTTGTGAAGAGGCACTAGAGAACCGTAAGCGCTGGATATTGGCGGGGCCTGCTGCGTCTGGTGATATTGTTATTGATGATGGTGCTGTGAATGCTGTAGTCGGAAAGGGCAGCAGTCTATTGGCTAAAGGCTTAACTAAAGTAAGTGGTGAGTTTGCTCGCGGAGACGTCGTGCGAGTAACTGATGTCAAAGGCAAGCTGATTGCGCGTGGTATCGCGAGCTACTCCAGTCAAGATATGGCGAAGATCGTTGGCAAGCATAGTAAAGATATAATCGGAATACTTGGGTACGATTACGGCAACGAAGTGCTTCACCGTGATGATATGGTCGTCATCCAAGAATAAGGAAAAACAAAGTGGAACTGATTTCAATGGGGATCGCGGCAAAAGATGCGGCGTTCCAACTCGCGACTGCTTCGACAGCGCAAAAAACCAAAGCCCTAGCTATCATCGCTGATGAACTTGAAGCGAATGCAGACACTATTCTAGCTGCCAACGCTAAGGATATCGCCAAAGGCCGTGATGCAGGTTTGAGCGACGCATTACTTGATCGTCTTCTTCTTAACCAAGAGCGTCTATCGGGGATTGCCAATGACGTACGTAACGTTATCAGCCTTAATGATCCAGTGGGTAGCGAGCTAGATAGTAAAGTGTTGGAAAACGGAATGACGCTGTCTCGTCGCCGTGTTCCTCTTGGCGTCGTGGGTGTTATCTATGAAGCGCGTCCAAACGTGACCATCGATATTGCTGCATTGTGCTTAAAAACAGGTAACGCCAGTATCTTACGTGGCGGTAAAGAGACTTTTTTCTCTAACATGGAGTTGGTTAAGGTTATTCAATCTGCGCTAGCGAAAGCTGAACTTCCGGCTGCATCAGTACAGTACATTGAAAAACCAGATCGTGAATTGGTTTCTCAGCTACTAAAACTGGACGATTACGTTGATATGATTATTCCTCGTGGTGGTGCCGGTCTACACAAAATGTGTAAAGAGAACAGCACGATTCCAGTGATCATCGGTGGTTTTGGTATCAGCCATATTTTTGTGGATGAGAGCGCTGATTTGGTGAAGTCTCTGGATGTGGTAGAAAACGCTAAAGTTCAACGTCCTTCCGCCTGTAATGCACTTGATACTCTGTTAGTACATGAGAAAGTGGCGGCCGAATTCTTGCCAATGCTGATCGAGCGAATCAACGACCAAGTTACCTTTGTTGTCGAAGCAAGTGCGAAGCCTTTTATGAGTGCAGCCAAACAGCAGCGCGATGCGGTAGAGGGTGACTTTGATACTGAATGGCTGAGCTACACTCTGGGTGTTAAGGTAGTGGCGGATGTTAAAGAAGCGATTAACCACATGCGTGTGCACAATGCTAGCCACTCAGATGCCATCATGACCAACAGTCTTGTTAACTCGGAGTTGTTTATAAACTCTGCTGGTTCGGCTGCGGTTTATGTGAATGCCTCTACGCGTTTCACTGACGGTGCTCAGTTTGGTCTGGGTGCGGAAGTTGCTGTATCAACCCAAAAACTTCACGCTCGTGGTCCAATGGGTCTAGAAGAGCTAACCAGTTATAAATGGGTTGGTAAGGCGAACTACTTGCCGCGCAGTTAACAAATATCGGTTAACATTGGTTGAAAAAGGGGCTAACGGGCCCCTTTTGCTTTTATTCAGAATACTTAATCCGCTAAACTGTCTGTCACTTATATGGAGGTGATATGCATTGTCCTTTTTGCTCTGAGAATGATACTAAAGTGATCGATTCTCGCTTGGTTGCTGATGGCCATCAGGTTCGTCGCCGTAGGCAGTGTCTTGCGTGTAATGAACGTTTCACAACTTTCGAAACCGCTGAACTGGTGATGCCTCGTGTGATTAAATCTAACGGGAATCGTGAACCATTTAATGAAGACAAAATGGTGGGTGGTCTTCAGCGAGCATTAGAAAAACGCCCAGTAAGTGCCGACGCAGTCGATGTTGCGATTAGTATGATTAAGTCACAACTTCGCGCAACAGGTGAACGCGAAGTACCTAGTGAAATGATAGGTAACTTGGTGATGGATCAACTCAAAGAGCTAGATAAGGTTGCGTACATTCGCTTTGCTTCTGTTTACCGTAGCTTCGAAGACATTCGAGAATTTGGTGAAGAGATTGCAAGGTTAGAAGATTAAGGCCGTTTCTCTATGACTACCTTTACTCAGCAAGATTTTATCATGATGTCCCGCGCTATTGAGTTAGCAAAAGGGGGCATCTATACCACGGCTCCAAATCCCAATGTAGGCTGTGTTATCACCCTTGATGGTGAAGTCGTGGGTGAAGGCTTTCACTTGCGCGCTGGTGACCCCCATGCTGAAGTACACGCCCTTCGAATGGCAGGTGAAAAGTCAGTGGGTGCCACTGCATACGTGACGTTAGAGCCTTGCTCTCATTACGGCAGAACTCCACCATGTGCAGAGGGGCTGATCAAGGCCAAAGTGGCTAAAGTCATTTGCGCGATGCAAGACCCCAACCCCCAAGTCGCAGGGCGCGGGATTAAAATGCTGCGCGATGCGGGCATAGAAGTTGAAGTCGGCCTGCTAGAACAAGATGCGATCAATCTAAATCCGGCATTTATCAAACGAATGAAAAGCGGAATGCCGTTTGTTCAATTAAAAATGGCTGCTAGCTTAGATGGTCAGACAGCCTTGTCTAATGGCCAAAGTCAGTGGATCACATCTGCGCAAGCGCGTCAGGACGTACAAAACTACCGCGCACAAAGCGGCGCGATACTCTCAACCAGCAAAACCGTTATTGAAGACAATGCTTCATTGAATGTGCGTTGGGAAGAGTTACCTATTTCAGTACAGACGAAGTACCCACATCAGCAATTGCGCCAGCCAGTTAGAGTTATTCTCGATAGACAAAGCCAACTGACACCAGAGTTAAAGTTATTTCATACTGAAGGGGAGCGTTTAATTGTTTCACCACAAGGTGATGTGCAGCCAACGCTAAACTCAAATCAGCAAGTGGATTTAGCCGCGACATTTTCTCAATTGGCGACTGCTCATAACATTAACCATCTCTGGGTCGAAGCTGGAGCGACATTAGCGTCTAGTCTTATTCAGCAAAATCTAGTTGATGAGCTGGTGCTCTATCTGGCTCCTAAGATTATGGGAAGTGATGGTCGAGGATTGCTCGGCGCACTTGGGCTGGCGTCAATGGCCGATGTCATTGATCTTAATTTTAAAGATATCAGACTCGTTGGTCGCGATGTACGCATCGTTGCCACAATTGAAAAGAAAGAATCCTAATCATGTTTACAGGTATTGTAGAAGCAGTCGGTACCTTGACTGCAATCACGCCAAAGGGCGAAGACATTAGTGTGACGGTTGATGCTGGCAAGCTTGATATGAGTGATGTGAAGCTTGGCGATAGTATTGCCACCAATGGTGTCTGCTTAACGGTCGTCGCCTTTACTTCCACCAGTTATACCGCAGACTTGTCACTAGAAACCCTTGATAAAACAGGATTTACTGATTACCAAGCGGGTGACAAAGTTAACTTAGAAAAGGCGATGTTACCAACGACCCGGTTTGGCGGGCACATTGTCTCTGGGCATGTTGATGGAGTCGGCCAAATCGTTGAAAGAAATATGATAGGGCGTGCGATTGAATTCTGGGTATCAATGCCAGAGGAGCTGTCGAAATACGTTGCGGAAAAAGGTTCGATTACGGTTGATGGTATCAGCTTGACAGTGAACGCTCTACGCAAGAACGCGTTCAAACTCACCATAGTTCCGCATACGGGCGAAGAGACGACAATTGCCGATTTCCATGTGGGTCGAAAAGTGAACCTCGAAGTTGATGTACTTGCTCGCTATATGGAACGTTTACTGACCAGTCGAGAAGAGCAACAAACACAATCCAGCATCACCATGGAATTTTTACAGCAAAATGGATTTGCCTAGGTTAGGCAATGGTCTGACCGATTTAATTAGCCGCTAGAAGCCAAGATAGGAATATAAAGATGCCAATTAGTACGCCACAAGAAATTATTGATGATATTCGTTTAGGTAAAATGGTTATCCTGATGGATGACGAAGATCGTGAGAATGAAGGCGATTTAATCATGGCTGCTGAGCATGTGACTCCAGAAGCGATTAACTTCATGGCGACTCACGGTCGTGGCTTGATCTGCTTAACCATGACTAAAGCGCGTTGTGAGCGTCTTGGTTTGCCTCCTATGGTTCAAGACAACAATGCTCAGTACACCACCAACTTTACGGTTTCAATCGAAGCTGCGGAAGGCGTAACGACGGGTATTTCTGCCGCAGACCGCGCGCGTACAGTTCAGGCGGCAGTTGCGAAAGATGCCAAAGCCGCAGATCTTGTTCAGCCAGGCCACATCTTTCCTTTAGCGGCGCAAGAAGGCGGAGTTTTAACACGTGCCGGGCATACAGAAGCAGGTTGTGATTTAGCTCGTCTTGCTGGGCTAGAGCCAGCGGGTGTGATTGTCGAGATTCTCAATGACGATGGCACTATGGCACGCCGTCCTGACTTGGAAGTTTTTGCTGAAAAGCATGGCCTTAAACTGGGTACGATTGCAGATCTGATTGAATACCGCAATAACACGGAAACGACCATTGAGCGTGTCGCTGAATGTCAATTGCCTACCGAGTTTGGTGAATTTAACTTAGTGACTTACCGTGACACCATAGACAACCAAATCCACTATGCACTTTGCAAAGGTGAGTTAACCGCAGATGCACCGTTGGTCCGTGTTCATTTGCAAGATACTTTTACTGACTTACTGCATAGCGATAGAAATGCTGAGCGCAGTTGGACGCTTGATGCGGCCATGAAACGTATCGGTGAACAGGGCGGTGTTTTGGTTATTCTTGGTAACGAGGAGTCAACGGAACTGTTGATCCACCGCGTTAAAATGTTCGAAGCACAGGACAAAGGTCAAGCACCAACATTAGCGAAAAAACAAGGTACCTCTCGCCGCGTGGGGGTGGGATCGCAGATTCTTGCGGATCTTGGTGTGCATGATATGCGTCTATTGTCATCAACCAACAAAAAGTACCATGCGCTTGGCGGTTTTGGCCTGAACGTCGTTGAATATGTATGTGAGTAATCTTGGTCACTGACCTTGTTCTACCTACTCAATCAGGCCTTGTCGTTAGTGCAAGGCCTAAAACTTGTACTAGCCAAATGCTTTAGCTGCTGGGTACTCGTTCTGTTAAATTTCTATTAGATATTGCTCACAGATTTGTGCTAGAATCCGGCGATTCTCACTTGATGAACATAGTTAAAGGAAGGCTTATGAAAGTGATCGAGGGTGGCTTCCCAGCGCCAAACGCAAAAATTGCTATCGTTATTTCTCGTTTCAACAGTTTTATTAACGAAAGTCTATTGTCTGGTGCAATCGATACTTTAAAGCGTCACGGTCAAGTAAGCGAAGATAATATCACTATCGTTCGCTGTCCTGGTGCAGTAGAGCTTCCACTTGTTGCTCAGCGCGTAGCTAAAACCGGTAAGTACGATGCGATTGTATCACTAGGTACAGTAATTCGCGGTGGTACACCACACTTTGACTATGTTTGTAGTGAATGTAACAAGGGTCTTGCGCAGGTGTCTCTGGAATACAGTCTTCCAGTCGCATTTGGTGTACTGACTGTTGATACAATTGACCAAGCAATTGAGCGCGCAGGAACCAAGGCTGGTAATAAAGGTGCAGAGGCTGCACTAAGCGCACTTGAGATGATTAACGTTCTTTCAGAAATCGATTCCTAATGGGGGCCAGTGTGAAACCAGCCGCACGTCGTAATGCACGTCGATTCGCTCTACAAGCGATCTACTCTTGGCAAATTACTAAAGAAAATGTTGCTACGATTGAGGAGCAGTTTTTGTCAGGTGGCAAGTATGATGAAGAAGAACATCATGCATCAGAACCTGCACTATCTACTCCGGATACAGATGTCGCATACTTCCGTGACCTACTAACAGGTGTTGTGCTAAGTCACACAGAGCTAGATAGTAAGATTCGTCCATACACTGCTCGTCCAATGCAAGATTTGGATATGATGGAGCTAGCGCTTCTTCGTTTAGCAATGTATGAAATGACACGTCGTGAAGACGTGCCTTACAAAGTGGTCATTAACGAAGCGATTGAACTTGCAAAAGTGTTCGCGGCGGAAGATAGCCACAAATTCGTCAATGGTGTGCTAGATAAAGCGGCACCTCATGTACGTAAGAAATAATCGGTTTTGATTATCTAAAGGTCAGCAAATGCTGACCTTTTTTATGTCCAAACATTCAATAATTTAACGGTCATAGTATGTCTGGTGAATTTAATCTGATTGAAAAATATTTTGTTAATCGTCAGAAGCAACGGAAAGACGTTGTGCTTGCCGCAGGTGACGATTGTGCATTGGTAAAAGTACCAGAGAACCTTTCTGTGGCGATCAGTACCGATACTTTAGTTGCAGGGACACACTTCCTGGCTGATGCAAACCCTAGCTGGGTTGCGCACAAGGCATTAGCGTCCAATATTAGTGATCTTGCAGCAATGGGGGCGACCCCGAGTTGGGTATCACTTGCGTTAACTATGCCGAGCCCAGATGAGTTATGGCTGGCGCCCTTCTGTGATGCTTTCTTTGAGTTGGCGGATTACTACGGAATCCAGTTAATTGGTGGTGATACCACTAAAGGGCCTTTAAGTATCACTTTAACCGTGCAGGGTTTAGTGGATGCAGATAAAGCATTACGTCGAGATGGTGCTCAGGTTGGCGATTGGGTCTACGTTACCGGGGTGCTCGGTGACAGCAAAGCAGGCTTAGATGTGGTGCTTGATAACAGTTTGCGTCGTAAGCCTTTTGCCGAGCAACTGGAGCAGCGTCATTACCTAGCAACACCAAGAGTGCTGGTGGGGCAAGCACTACTCAATTTGGCTAGTTCCGTTATCGATATTTCTGACGGACTGATTTCTGATATCAAGCATATATTGAATCGCTCACACGTTGGGGTAAGCCTTGACGTAGCACAACTTCCTGTTTCTAATGAACTTACTCAGTTTGTAGGCAGTGCAGAGCTTGCTCTGCAATATGCGTTATCAAGTGGTGAAGAGTATGAACTGTGCTTTACCGTCCCTGAGCAGAACAAGGGATCGATTGAAAGTGCACTCGCACATTGTGGCGCTAAGGTAACATGTATCGGCCAGATTCGTCCTCAGGGAACCTTTGAACTGCACAGTAATGGGCAACCAATCGACTGGCACCTAAGCGGCTACGATCACTTTAAGTAAGATATAATCAGTTATGACAAATCCTCTTTCTCTTATCTCATTAAAAAATCCATGGCACCTACTTGCGACTGGTTTCGGTAGTGGTCTATCGCCCATCGTGCCGGGTACGATGGGTACGCTAGCGGCGATCCCCTTCTATTTGCTGCTGGTGCAATTACCTCTGCCTTTGTATCTTGTTGCACTCGTCGTTGCTTGCATCGTCGGTGTAAAAATTTGCCAAGTCACCTCGGATGATATGGGGGTTCATGATCATGGCTCAATTGTATGGGATGAGTTTGCTGGCTTTTGGATTACCATGTTAGTGGTCCCAGTACTAAACCTGTCGGCATATGACTGGAAATGGCTGTTAACGGGCTTTGTTCTGTTCCGATTCTTCGACATGGTAAAACCATGGCCTATCGGCTGGTTGGATAAGCGAGTACATGGTGGGTTAGGTATTATGCTGGATGATATTGTCGCTGGTGTGATGGCGGGTGTGGCGCTTTATCTGGTTGGCAAATATGCGGGTTGGCTTGTTTAAAGATTCGAGACCGGGCTTCGCCCTACGAGAATCTAGAACGCTTCGCTCCGAGAGTCGAGAAATTAGAACGCTGCGCTTCGAGAACGGACTTCGTCCTACGAGAATTTAGAACGGGCTGCGCCCTTCGAGAGGTGCAGGTATCTGATACAGAGTTTTTTGTTCTAAAATCCAGAAAAAAAGGTTGACGCTTTCACGTCAACCTTCCAAAAATTTCTCGCTTCTCGCTTCTCGCTTCTCGCTTCTCGCTTCTCGCTTCTCGCTTCTCGCTTCTCGCTTCTCGCTTCTCGCTTCTCGCTTCTCGCTTCTCGCTTCTCGCTTCTTGTCGTGGGTATTTGAACTTGACGCTTTTCGCGAACAACTCACCTTTTTGTTTGTGAAAATAGATTTTTAACACATCCTTGTGCGCTTCTTGACGAAGGGAATAGCGCTCAATTTGTTTAGGATCGTGAATACCTAAACCAGTGAGGTGTGGATACATAGGCTACCTCTATTGTGTTGCAGTGACTATCCCTACTCAAAGCGAGTAGGGATTAACAATTCACTATTAATGTAGCAGTCAATATTCGTGGTAGACAGCGCTTTTTTAACCAAGTTAATAACTTGTGGTCGAGATCGCTTACGGTGCCAGTTCAGCGATGTTTTTAATCAAGTTTTCGCGCAATTCTTGCTGTTCTTCCTCTGTTAATTTGCCACCATTTTGGCTAGTAATGATGAACAAGTCTTCGGCACGTTCGCCAATGGTTGTGATCTTCGCAGCGTGCAGATCAATCCCCAAATCGGCAAAGGTTGCTCCTACCGTTGCCAGCAATCCAGGAGTATCCAGAGCGACAAACTCGAGTAAGGTACGCTTTTTGCTCTTTGTCGGTAGGAAATCGACCGTCGTCTTGACCTGAAAATGTTGCAGGTTACGCGGAATCCGGCGTGTCTTGATTTTGGTTGGTCTACCATCTTCAAGTACGTGTGCCAGATGTTTAATCACTGCTTTATGGCGGCTTTCGTCAATCACTTCACCATGCTGATCTAGAACCATAAAAGTATCGAGTACGTAACCATCCTTGCTGGTCATGACTTGCGCGTCATGAACGTTGAAGTTACGTCGGTCAAGTTCTGCGACCACAGTGGCGAAAAGCGCATGCTGGTCTTTACTATAGACAAACACTTCTGTACCACCACGAGTGGCTTTTTTAGACATAAGGATCAGTGGCTTGGTATGGTCTTCATGGCGAAGTAAGTGCATACAGTGCCAAGCGATCTGTTTGTGTGTATGGCGTAAAAAATAATCTGCCTTAAAGCGCTGCCACAATACTTCAATTTCTCGGGCACTAAACCCTTCTTTGCGCAGCAAAGCCGAGGCTAATTGTTGGTTGTGACGAATACGTTCCCTAACATCGACAGGGTTTTCCAAGCCGCGGCGCAGTGCTCGTTGCGTTGAGTAAAAAAGCTCCGCAAGCAAGGTACGCTTCCAGCTGTTCCATAATTCTGGGTTGGTGGCACAAATATCCGCGACCGTGAGACAAACCAGATACTCTAAATACTCTTCATCACGAACTTGTTTCGCAAACTCAGTAATCACCTCCGGATCATAGATATCACGGCGCTGAGCGGTCACAGACATCAGTAGATGGTTTCTAACTAACCAAGAAACTAGCTTTGCTTCAGGCTTAGATAAACCGTGTTCGATACAAAAATCGTACGCTTCACCTTCACCAATAACCGAGTGATCTCCCCCACGACCTTTGCCTATGTCATGGAAAATGGCTGCGATGATCAATAACTCTTTTTTCTGAATTCTCGGATAGACTTCGCAGCAGATAGGGTGTTTATCGTGGTTTTTAGCGTAGCCGAAGGTGTTGATATGTTTTAGGAGTCGCACGCTGTGTTCATCAACGGTATAGACATGAAACAAATCAAACTGCATCTGGCCGACGATTTGGCTCCATTGAGGCAGATAGGCCGCTAGTACTCCAAGTTTGTGCATCAGACTGAAGGCTTTGTGTAGTGCATTTGGATGACGACAAAGCTCTAAGAACTTTTCACGAGCTTCTGGAATGGTGTGTAAAAATTTATTCAGGCGTCGACGAGCGGTTCTTAGTTGGCGCATGGTCGGTGGCGAGACACCTTCAATGGTTGAATCATTCGCGATATGCAGGAACATATCTAAGATAGTTTCAGGACGCGCCTGAAATAACGCAGGTTTACGCGCTTCAATAAGATGACCGCGACGCTGAAAATCCTCGCTGAGAACTTCTGGCTTATCTTCGATACCGTTGTCGAGGATCGCCTGATCAAACAGCTTGAGTAACATTTTATTCAGTTCTGCTACGCGGCGAAGCGTACGATAAAACTCTTTCATCATCATCTCAACGCCTCGATTTCCTTCCCCAGTATATCCAAGGCTTTCAGCCACCTGAGGCTGATGAGCAAAGGTGAGGCGGTTATCATAGCGTTTTAACTCAATGTGCAACGCGAAGCGAACGCGCCATAGAAAATCCTGACACTCGACCAGTTCTCGGTACTCGGCATCGGTTAGAAATCCATAGCGACTCATTTCGAGTAGAGACGTTGCACCAAAGTGACGACGTGCGACCCAACTCAGAGTGTGTATGTCACGTAAACCACCTGGCGTAGACTTAATATCCGGCTCTAAATTGTAAGTCGTATCGTGGTAACGAGCATGTCGGTCGCGCTGCTCTTGAACCTTGGCCTTGTAGAAAATCTCACTTGGCCAAAATGATTCTGAATGAATCACCATTTTTAGCTGGTGAAAGGTATCTTCGCAACCACATAGCAAACGAGCCTCTTGTAAGTTCGTCGCCACCGTGAGGTCTTCACGTCCTATGGCAGCACACTCTTCGACACTACGTACCGCGTGGCCGACTTCTAAACGTAAATCCCAAAGTAGGGTAATGAATTCACTCACTTTGCTGGCAAGTGCATCAGGCAGTGCCTTACGCGATACAACCAGGATATCGATGTCTGACAGTGGGTGTAGTTCACCTCGACCATAACCGCCAACAGCGACAAGGCTAATATTAGGTAAGGCGGTAAAGCCAAAATGTTGCCACAAACGGTTGAGAAGTAGGTCGATATATTCAGCTCGACCTAATACCAAGTCGGTCACTGGGTGATGGGCAAGAAACTCTTGTTTCTGGTAATCAGCAAATTTTTCTAGCTGGTTTTTTAACTCAGCAATTGTGAGCTGTTGATCGTCAAAAGTGAGTGGTGATTGAAACGGCATACAGCGAATCCATGCAAAACAGTCCTGATGACCAATCTATCAGACTTATAAGGATAAAAAAATATCCCCGACTGGGCGGGGATATTTGAGGAACTTGCGTTGATTATGCGTTGTTCATTAGGCGAGGGATGGTGTCATCGCTACGCAGCGTTAACACTTCACAGCCGTTTTTCGTCACCAAGATGGTGTGTTCATACTGGGCTGACTTCTTACCATCACCAGTGTAAACCGTCCAATCATCTTCGGCATCAACAGTCACACCAAACTTACCTTCGTTAATCATTGGTTCAATGGTAAAACACATGCCTTCTTTTAGTACTCGGCGGTCGTTATTTTTGTAGTGAACGATTTGAGGCTCTTCGTGGAACTCGTTACCAATACCGTGACCACAGAAATCTTTAACAATAGAGAACTTATTGCGTGGATTGTTCTTGTTGTTAGTTTTGATGTATTTCTCAATTGCCGTACCAATATCACCAACGGTTGCGCCTGGTTTCACTTGACGCATACCAATGTATAGCGCTTCTTGGGTGACCATACATAGACGTTTGTCAGCAGGAGATACTTCGCCGACAAAGAACATCTTCGATGTATCACCATGGTAACCCTCTGGGCGGACAGACAAATCAGCGTCAGCATCGTTAGGGATGATAACGGTAATATCAACGTTAATGATGTCGCCATTTTTGAGCACAGCAGGTTTCAGTTGCCCATTGCTGCCTACTTCGTCTGCTGAAGCTGGAATACCGTGACATACAATGTGGTTGATGGACGTACAGATTGATTTAGGGAATCCATGGTAATCAAGAGGTGCAGAATATGCGCCTTTTTCAATCCCGTAATCGTGACAGATTTGGTTTAGCTCATCTGTTGTCACACCTTCTTTGATGTGCGGTTCGATCATTTCTAGGATTTCAGCGGCCAACGCGCCCGCTAGTCGCATACGTTCGATTTCTTCAGCTGTTTTAATCTTGATTGACATCGGCTTTCTCTATTTGTTCTTGTGCACAAGTGAGTGCGAATCGGCGCATTCTATCAGGAACACAACATAATGAGAATTATTCTTCATCTTTTGATAGTACGTGTGGGAATGAAAATAGTGCACTCTCATCCCTAACAATCGTTTTTTTACTAGCCATGATAGGCAAAAATATGGTATAAAGCGCGCCGGAAATGTGGTCTGTTCTCTCTAGCTGAACGTTTATCAGGTGGCGAAACTGATTACTTCCGACTAACTTATATCTTTAAATCACACACATTCCGTCACATATTCCGGGGTGCTGGGCAGAAGCCTAGTCGGAGTTATGGGGGATGTGGAGGCCTAACCCCATAGAGGATTTTAAAATGGCAACTGTATCAATGCGCGATATGCTGAAAGCTGGTGTTCACTTCGGTCACCAAACTCGTTACTGGAACCCAAAAATGAAGCCATTCATCTTTGGTGCTCGTAACCGCGTTCACATCATCAACCTAGAAAAAACTGTACCAATGTTCAACGAAGCTCTAGCTGAACTAGCTAAAGTTGGCGAGAAGAAAGGTAAAGTTCTATTCGTAGGTACTAAGCGCGCTGCATCTGAAGCTGTTAAAGAAGCTGCAATCGCAAGCAACCAGTACTACGTAAACAACCGCTGGTTAGGCGGTATGCTTACAAACTACAAAACTGTTCGTCAATCAATCAAGCGTCTAAAAGAACTTGAAGCTCAAGCTCAAGACGGTACTTTTGACAAACTAACTAAGAAAGAAGCTCTAATGCGTACTCGTGAAATGGAGAAGCTAGAGAAATCTCTTGGTGGTATCAAAGACATGGGCGGCCTACCAGACGCTCTATTCGTAATCGATGCTGATCACGAACACATTGCGATTAAAGAAGCTAACAACCTAGGTATCCCAGTTTACGCTGTAGTAGATACTAACTCTAACCCAGACGGCGTTGACTACATCATCCCAGGTAACGACGATGCGATCCGTGCAGTTCAGCTTTACCTAAACGCTGCTGCTGCTTCAGTAACTGAAGGTCGTAACAAAGACGTAGCTGCTGTTGCTGAGAAAGACGGTTTCGTAGAAGCTGAATAATAGCGGCTCCGAGTCACACTTAGTCTATGTGCAACCAAGTTGTAGCATAAACTGAGTTATAGTTATCAGCAGGGGCCGAAAATGTAGGCCCCTGTTTTTTACCAAATCCAGAATCAACTGAGGAATAGAGAATGGCTGTTACTGCTGCTCTAGTTAAAGAACTGCGCGAACGTACTGGCGCAGGTATGATGGAATGTAAGAAAGCGCTTGTTGAAGCAAACGCTGACATCGAACTAGCAATCGAAAACATGCGTAAATCAGGTGCTGCTAAAGCTGCTAAGAAAGCAGGTAACGTAGCGGCTGAAGGCGCAATCATCATCAAAGAAGAAAACGGTGTTGCTGTTCTTCTTGAAGTTAACTGCCAAACTGACTTCGTTGCTAAAGATGGTAACTTCACAGCATTCGCTGAAAAAGTAGCTCTAGAAGCTCTAGCGGCTAAATCATCTGTTGAAGAACTAGTAGCTAAGTTCGAAGAAGAGCGTGTAGCTCTAGTTGCTAAAATCGGTGAAAACATCAACATCCGTCGCGTACAATACGTTGAAGGTGCTGCACTAGCTTCTTACCGTCACGGCGAGAAAATCGGTGTTGTTGTTGCTGGTGAAGGCGACGCGGAAACTCTTAAGCACGTTGCAATGCACGTTGCTGCTTCACGTCCAGAATACGTGAACCCAGAAGACGTACCAGCTGAAGTAGTAGCGAAAGAGCGTGAAGTTCAAGTAGAAATCGCTATGAACGAAGGCAAGCCAAAAGAAATCGCAGAGAAAATGGTTGAAGGCCGCATGAAGAAATTCACTGGCGAAGTTTCTCTAACTGGTCAAGCTTTCATCATGGAGCCTAAGAAAACTGTTGGCGAAATGCTGAAAGAAAAAGGTGCTTCAGTTTCTACGTTCGTTCGCCTAGAAGTTGGTGAAGGTATCGAGAAAGCAGAAGGCCTAAGCTTCGCTGAAGAAGTAGCACTAGCTCAAAAAGGTTAATCCTTAGCGAATTGTGCAAATATTAGACCGTGGCCTTGGCTGCGGTCTTTTTACGATAACGGTAGTAAACGGTTAGCCGTGATGAATAGGGGAAACAACGCCTAGATGTCAGTGTCAAGTCCCTAGAGTGCCAAGGTCTTCTCTAGCGACTTAGAACGAATCACTAGGTTCTTTCCTCTATCCATGACTGTTAATCAATAACTCTCTTTTTGGAAGGTAAACTCCATGACAACGAACCCTAAACCAGCGTATCAACGTATTCTGTTAAAACTGAGTGGTGAAGCTCTTCAAGGCAATGAAGGTTTCGGCATCGATCCTGCGATCCTTGATCGTATGGCACAAGAAGTAAAAGAGCTGGTTGAACTTGGTGTTCAAGTGGGTGTGGTAATCGGTGGTGGTAACCTTTTCCGTGGCGCAGGTCTAGCTGAAGCGGGTATGAACCGAGTTGTGGGCGACCACATGGGTATGCTTGCAACAGTAATGAATGGTCTAGCAATGCGCGATGCACTGCACCGTGCTTACGTGAATGCTCGTGTAATGTCAGCAATTCCTTTGAAAGGTGTGTGTGACGACTATAACTGGGCTGATGCTATCCGCGAACTTCGCCAAGGCCGCGTGGTTATCTTCTCAGCAGGTACTGGTAACCCATTCTTCACGACGGATTCTGCTGCTTGTTTGCGCGGTATTGAAATTGAAGCGGACGTAGTTCTAAAAGCGACAAAAGTGGATGGCGTATTTAGTGCTGACCCTGTAGCAAACCCAGACGCAGAACTGTATGATAAGCTCTCATTCAATGCTGTTCTTGATAAAGAACTGAAAGTGATGGATTTGGCAGCGTTCACGTTAGCTCGTGACCACAAAATGCCAATTCGCGTATTCAACATGAATAAGCCAGGCGCACTACGTCGCGTGGTTATGGGTGAAGCAGAAGGCACGCTAATCAGCGATGCAGAGTAATTCCAATCGCCGCAGCAGATTTAATGCTGCGGTATTGCCTTTTGAAGACTCCCTATTAGGCTTTCTTCGAGAAAGATTTACACATTAAGGTGATATTGTGATTAACGAAATCAAACAAGACGCTCAAGAGCGCATGGAAAAAAGCGTTGAAGCGCTAAAGAACAACCTTTCTAAAGTTCGCACAGGTCGTGCGCACCCAAGCTTATTATCTGGTATCTCGGTCGAGTACTACGGCGCATCAACACCTCTTAACCAAGTAGCGAACGTTATTGCAGAAGATGCTCGTACGCTAGCAATCACGGTATTTGATAAAGAGCTGACTCAAAAAGTTGAGAAAGCAATCATGATGTCTGATTTGGGTTTAAACCCAATGTCTGCGGGTACTATCATTCGCGTTCCACTTCCACCGCTAACAGAAGAGCGTCGTAAAGACCTTGTTAAGATCGTTCGTGGTGAAGCTGAAGGTGGTCGTGTTGCGATCCGTAACATCCGTCGTGATGCAAACGGTGAGCTAAAAGCACTACTTAAAGACAAAGAAATCTCTGAAGATGAAGATCGTAAAGGTCAGGAAGAGATTCAAAAACTTACTGATGCAGCAGTTAAACTTGTTGACGAAGTGCTAGCGGCAAAAGAAAAAGAGTTGATGGAAGTCTAATTCTCCATAAACTTAACGCATAATTGGCGCTGTGCTCGCAGCACAGCGTTTTTTTATGCTACTCTTTGTCCCTGCCGATTATCTATCAACGTCTTATGCATAATTCACAACTCTCCCCTGATTTACTTCCAAAACATATCGCAATCATTATGGATGGCAATGGCCGTTGGGCAAAGGCACAAGGTAAACCTCGTGTGTTTGGCCATAAAAATGGTGTTGCAGCGGTACGAAAAGCCATTGCGACTTCGGCAAAGCTCGGAATCAAGGCTATTACTCTTTTTGCGTTTAGCAGTGAAAACTGGAGAAGGCCAGAAGAAGAAGTTGGCGTCTTGATGGAACTGTTCATTACAGTGCTTTCAACGGAAGTGAAAAAACTGCATAAGAACAACTTACGCCTACGAGTGATTGGTGAAACCTCTCGTTTCAATGACCGCTTGCAAAAGAAAATCGCTCAAGCTGAAGCAATGACTGCCTCAAATACAGGAATGGTCATTAACATTGCAGCCAATTATGGCGGTAAGTGGGATATTATGCAGGCAACAAAAGCAATTTCAGCTAAGGTTGCCGCCGGTGAACTAACGTGTGATGAGATTAGCGAAGAGCTGATCACTCAACACTTAACCATGGCAGATTTACCTGAAGTTGATTTAATGATTCGGACCAGCGGTGAATGTAGGATCAGTAATTTCATGCTTTGGCAGATGGCCTACGCAGAAATGTACTTTACACCGATATACTGGCCCGAGTTTGATGAAAACAGCTTGATCGAAGCAGTGACTTGGTTTGTCAATCGTGAGCGACGTTTTGGTTGCACTGGCGAACAGATCAAGGCATTGATGGAAAGTGAATAAAGGACCTAAGTTTGAAACAAAGAATTATAACTGCGCTTATCCTTGCTCCTTTAGTGATTTTGGGGATTTTTGAACTCTCGCTGCCACTGTTTACACTAGCCATTGCTGCTGTAATGTTGATTGGCTATTGGGAGTGGACTCAGTTTGTAGAGCCGAAATCTCGTTGGATGGCACTTATTCCTGCAGTACTAGTTAGTGCGCTAAGTATGGCCTTTATTCCGTTTGATGCCATCAGTCTCAACCAAGTTGTAGAGCCGCACTATATGGTATTAGCAGTGGGCTGTGTTTGGTGGATTGTCTCAAGCTTATTAGCGATTACCTATCCCAAGTCTTCGGCGTTGTGGCAAAACTCAACATTACTCCGACACGCATTTGGTATTCTCACACTATTACCTTTCTTCTGGAGCGTGTTACTGCTGCGCGCTGAAGGCATTGATAGTGATGCGTACCATGGTGCCAAGCTTGTGTTGTATGTATGTTTGATCGTATGGGCTGCCGATAGCGGTGCCTATTTTGCCGGCAAGAGCTTGGGCAAACGCAAGATGGCTCCCCATGTGAGTCCGAATAAAACCATTGAAGGTCTGATCGGCGGTATTATCACTGCAGTGGTTATTGGCTGGTTAGCTGCTGATTGGTTCGATATAGAATTTTCCAGTCCACTGGTCATGATTGCAATTACTTTAGTGACGGTAGTGATTTCTGTATTAGGTGACCTAGTCGAAAGCATGTTTAAGCGCGTATCAGGTATAAAGGATAGTAGTAATATTATCCCAGGCCATGGCGGTGTGCTGGATCGCATCGATAGCTTGACAGCGGCATTCCCTGTTTTTGCATTTCTTTACTTCATTTTTTAGGCGAGCTTCGGCTTGCCTAAGTCATCAATCGGTTTATTGCTATGCGTAAGCTAACAATTTTAGGTGCTACTGGTTCGATCGGTGCAAGCACGTTTAAAGTCATCGAACAGAACCCACAACAATTTTCTGTTGTCGCGCTTGCCGCGGGTAACAACGTCGCGAAAATGCGCGAATTGTGCCAGAGATGGCAGCCTAAGTATGCCGTCATGGCAAACGACGGTGCAGCCATGACGCTAAAACAGCAATTGGCAGAGCTGAACATTGCTACTGAAGTACTTTCAGGCGTTAATGCAATGTGTCATGTCTCTTCCTTTGATGAAGTTGATACCGTTATGGCTGCGATCGTTGGTGCAGCTGGTCTATTGCCAACGATGGCGGCGGTGAAAGCGGGTAAACGCGTGCTGCTTGCCAACAAAGAAGCCTTAGTCATGTCTGGGCAACTGTTTATTGATGCCGTCAAACAGCATGGCGCAGAGCTAATGCCTGTTGACAGTGAGCACAATGCAATATTCCAATGTTTACCGAGCGAGATTCAAACCAACTTAGGCCGCTGTGATTTAAATCAGCATGGTATCTCAAATATCCTGCTTACTGGTTCAGGTGGCCCATTCCGTTACAGCGATATTGATACGCTAAGTCGTGTTACACCAGAAGAGGCGATCGCTCATCCTAACTGGTCTATGGGGCCGAAAATTTCGGTAGATTCAGCGACTATGATGAATAAGGGGTTGGAATATATCGAGGCTAAGTGGCTGTTTAATACATCACGCGAACAGCTGAAAGTACTGATTCATCCTCAATCGGTTATTCATTCGATGGTGCAATATCGCGATGGTTCTGTGTTAGCGCAAATGGGCGAACCTGATATGGCGACGCCAATTGCGTTAACCTTGTCTTACCCTGATCGTGTATCAGCCGGTGTTGCACCTCTTGATTTTACGAAAGTTGGTCAGCTAACGTTTCTAGAGCCTGACTATGCTCGATACCCATGCTTGAAGCTGGCGATTGATGCCTGCTATGAAGGTCAACATGCCACGACCGCTGTCAATGCGGCCAATGAAGTTGCGGTCAGCGCATTCCTTGGTCGACAGTTGTCGTTTACTGATATAGCAGTGGTTAATCAGAAAGTACTGAACAAAGTCTGTGCTGATACTAACCAGTCGCACTGTCACGACTTGGAAAGCATTCTCGAGGTCGATAGAATGGCAAGAGAATTAGCGGCCAATTGGGTAAGAGAGCGTAAGCTATGACCGGTATTTTATGGAACTTTGTTTCCTTCATAGTTGCTTTAGGCATATTAGTCGCAGTCCATGAGTTTGGTCACTTTTGGGTGGCACGCCGTTGTGGTGTAAGAGTCGAAAAGTTTTCTATCGGCTTCGGTAAGTCTATCTGGAGTAAGGTGGACAAAGACGGTACAGAATACAGTCTGTCTATTATTCCACTCGGTGGCTACGTGAAGATGCTTGATGGGCGAGTCGATGATTTGGCTCAAGGTGACGAGCAATATGCGTTCGACAGAAAGCCTTTGTGGAAGCGCACTGCTATTGTCGCCGCTGGACCTGCATTTAATTTCCTCTTTGCTATCTTTGCATACTGGTTGGTTTTTCTGATCGGTGTTCCCGCTGTGAAGCCTGTAGTTGGTCAAGTTACTCCTTATTCTATTGCTGCCGAAGCAGGTTTAGAACCTGGTATGGAACTAAAAGCCGTTTCTGGCGTCAAAACTGCGGATTGGGAATCGGTTAATATGGGTTTGATTTCTCATATTGGCGATGATCAACTCACCATAACCGTTGCGCCGGTTGAAGGTGTTGGTATCGAAGAAATTAAGCACTTTGACCTGCGTAATTGGAACTTTGACCCCGAGAAAGAGTCTGCTATGTCAGCGTTAGGGTTTGTACCTTATACGCCAGAAATCACGGCTCGACTCACCAGTGTCTCACCTGAGGGTGCAGGTGCACGTGCGGGGCTAGAAATTGGCGACCGCTTAGCCAAAGTGGATGGTGTTGAAGTCACTGATTGGCAGCAGGTGGTGACAAGTATTCAGCAGCACCCTAACTCTCCGGTTGAACTCGTCGTTGAACGCCATGGTCAAACTCTGTTACTGACCATCATTCCAGATAGTCGTGAGCTATCAGGTGATAAAGTAATAGGTTTTGCGGGAATCGCACCTGAAGTCGCAGAATGGCCAGAAAATTATCGCTTCGACTTACAATTTGGTGTAATTGAATCAGTCGGTAAAGCGGTTGAGAAAACAGGTCAAGTAATCAATCTGACTATTAGTATGTTGAAGAAACTGATAGTAGGTGATGTGGGATTGAATAACTTAAGTGGACCTATTTCTATCGCGAAAGGAGCCGGAACGACGGCCGATTACGGCTTAGTTTATTTCTTGGGGTTCCTCGCATTAATCAGTGTGAACTTAGGGATTATTAACCTTGTACCGCTGCCTATGCTAGATGGCGGACATTTATTGTTTTTTGCTATTGAGGCTGTAATCAGACGCCCAGTACCAGAAAAGGTACAGGAAATGGGTTTCCGCATAGGCGGAGCTATTATCTTCTCTCTTATGGCAGTGGCAATTTTCAATGATTTTGCTCGTCTTTAGCTGAGTAAAGGTTGAAGTAAGGAATAACTAAAACAAATATGGCGATGAAAAATATTCTGTTTGCCACCTTGTTAGCAACAAGCGTGAGTGCAAATGGTGCCGAGAACTTTGTAGTTCAAGATATCAAAATTGAAGGCCTTCAGCGTGTTGCACTCGGTGCGGCATTACTAAAAATGCCAGTCCGTATTGGAGACACGGTTGATAACCAAGATGTCTCTGAAATGATTCGTGCTCTTTATGCCACTGGTAACTTCGAAGACATCAAAGTTTTAAGAGATAATGATGTGTTGGTGGTTCAAGTTAAAGAACGACCAACAATTGCAAGTATCTCTTTCTCTGGTAACAAAGCAATCAAAGAAGAGCAACTACAGCAGAACCTCGATGCATCAGGTATCCGCGTTGGTGAAGCGCTTGACCGCACAACGCTATCTACGATTGAAAAAGGTCTTGAAGACTTCTATTACAGCGTAGGTAAGTACAATGCGAACGTTAAAGCTGTGGTGACGCCACTGCCTCGTAACCGTTCAGACTTAAAGTTTGTCTTTACTGAAGGTGTTTCAGCTAAGATCAAGCAGATTAACTTTATTGGTAATACACAATACACCGATGAAGAGCTCCTAAGCCGCTTTGAACTTAATGTGGATGTCGCTTGGTGGAACTTCCTATCTGATGACAAGTACCAAAAACAAGTGCTTGCTGGTGATATTGAAGCGCTGAAATCTTATTACCTAGACCGTGGTTATCTGAAGTTCCAGATCGACTCTACTCAGGTTGCGATTTCACCAGACAAGAAAGGGGTTTATATCACCCTTGGCCTTAATGAAGGCCTGCCTTACACAGTAAAAGATGTGAAATTCCGTGGTGAGCTGCTAGGCAAAGAGCAAGAATTTGAAAATCTAGTTACTTTTGAACCGGGTGAAACCTACAACGGTTCTGCGGTAACTGGATTGGAAGAAGGCGTTAAACGCCTGCTAGGCGAAGCAGGTTATGCTTATCCTCAAGTTCGCACCGTTCCTGAATTCGATGATGAAAACCAATCTGTTTCGCTGGTGGTGAACGTGGAAGCGGGTAACCGTATCTATGTTCGCGATATCCGTTTTGTGGGCAACAATGCGACGAAAGATGAAGTTTTACGTCGTGAAATGCGTCAAATGGAAGGCAGCTGGCTTAACTCCAAATCGATTGAAACGGGTAAAAACCGTCTTAGCCGTTTAGGTTTCTTTGAAACCGTTGATGTGCAGACCGTTCGCGTACCCGGTAGTGAAGACCAAGTGGATTTGGTCTACAGCGTAAAAGAAGCGAACTCAGGCAGCGTTAACTTTGGTATCGGTTATGGTACCGAGTCTGGTGTGAGTTTCCAGGTTGGTCTTCAGCAAGATAACTTTGCGGGTAGTGGTAACCGCGTTGGTATCAATGCAATGATGAACGACTACCAGAAAAACATCAGCTTAGATTACCGTGATCCATACTGGAACCTTGATGGTGTTAGTTTGGGCGGAAAGATCTTCTACAACGAGTTTGAAGCATCGGAAGCGGGTATCGTTGACTACACCAACGAAAGTTATGGTGCCAGCTTAACTTGGGGTTTCCCATTCGATGAGCTGAACCGTTTTGAAATTGGTGTCGGCTACACTCACAACAAGATTGGTAATGTTCCGACGTACGACCAAGCCCAACGTTTTGCTCAAAGTATCGGTCAAGCCGACGGTGATATCATTACCAATGACTTTGATATGAACATTGCGTGGACGCGAAATAACCTTAACCGTGGTTACTTCCCGACTGCTGGTAACTATCAACGTGCATTTGCTAAGGCAACGGTACCGAGCTCAGACGCACAGTACTTCAAATTCCAGTATGATGTAAGGCAGTACGTGCCGATCACTAAGAAGCATGAGTTTACGTTACTGATGCGTGGTCGCTTGGGCTATGGTAATGGCTATGGCAAAACCGACGGCAACGACAACTTATTCCCGTTCTATGAAAACTACTATGCGGGTGGTTTTACAACCCTACGTGGTTTTGGCTCAAACAGTGCGGGTCCTAAAGCGGTTTACACAACCAACGGCAACCCAGATACCTGTAATAGCAGCAGTTGTGTGTCAGCAACCGACGATTCAGTCGGTGGTAACGCAGTTGCTCTTGCAAGCCTAGAGCTTATCGTACCAACGCCTTTCGCTTCTGAAGAAGTGAGAAGTCAAATCCGTACCAGTGTGTTTATTGATGCCGCGAGTGTATGGGACACTGAGTTTGTCTACGATCCTAAGTATGCGAATGATCCATACTATGGTGACTTCTCTGACCCGACAAACTATCGTGCGTCTTATGGTGCGGCGTTGCAGTGGATGTCTCCAATGGGACCATTAGTCTTCTCCATTGCGAAACCTATTGAAAGTTACGAAGGTGATGATGAAGAGTTCTTCACTTTCACCATCGGCAGAACCTTCTAATCTAGAGGAAATAAAAGTGAATAAAACGATTAAAGCGGCTGGTCTAAGCCTTGTTGTGATGACGTCTTCTTTTTTTGCAAATGCTGCTGAAGCGGCGCAAAAGATCGGCTATGTGAATACAGCTCAAGTATTTCAAGCGCTTCCTCAACGTGAAGTCGTATTGCAAAAAATGCAAGAAGAGTTCAAGGACAAAGCTGACGAGCTAAAGGCGATCAAAGCGCAAGCAAAAACGAAGATTGAGAAGTTGCAGCGTGATGGTGAACTACTTGGTCAGGAAGAAGTAGAGAAACTACGTATTGAAATTGGTCAGCTTGATAGCAAGTACAAGATCAAGGGCCAAGCTTTGGAACAAGCTAGCGCACGTCGTGAAGCAGAAGAGAAGCAAAAACTGTTTATAACTATTCAGGATGCAGTGAAAAAAGTGGCTGAAAAAGAAGGCTACGACATTATTGTTGATATTCAAACTATGCAATACGGCAAACCTGAATTCAACGTGACAGAAAAAGTAATTAAACAACTAAAATAATTGATTATGGCGACACTTTCTTTAGCCGAATTGGCGACGATTACCGGGGGCGAGCTACATGGTGACGCGAACGCGACAGTGACCATGGTAGCGCCGATGGATAAAGCACAGGCAGGTCACGTTACCTTCCTGTCTAATCCTAAGTATGCAAAACACTTATCAGACTGCCAAGCAACAGTTGTAATGGTAAAAGAAGCGCAACGTGAACTGTGCGTGGGTAATGTACTGGTCGTCGCCGATCCGTATGTCGCGTTTGCAAGAGTCGCTCAAGCGCTTGATACCACTCCGATGCCAGCGGAATCAATCGCTCCGTCTGCTGTGATTGCGAGTGACGCTAAGTTGGGTACCAATGTTTCTGTTGGTGCGAATGCAGTGATTGAATCCGGTGTGGAACTGGGCGATAACGTTGTGATTGGTGCTGGATGCTTTATTGGCAAAAACGCCAAAATTGGTGCGAATACCAAACTTTGGTCAAACGTGAGCATTTACCACAGTGTTGAGCTAGGTGCAGATTGCTTAGTGCAAGCCAATACAGTGATCGGTGCTGATGGTTTTGGATATGCGAATGAAAAAGGTGAGTGGATTAAGATCCCTCAACTTGGCACTGTTCGTATTGGAAACCGTGTTGAAATCGGCTCATGTACGACGATTGATCGTGGTGCACTGGATGACACTGTTATTGAAGATAATGTTATTCTCGATAACCAGTTGCAGATCGCTCATAACGTACACATCGGATATGGTACTGCCATAGCTGGTGGTACCATTGTTGCGGGCAGTACTAAGATCGGAAAATACTGTATCATCGGCGGCGGCGCTGTGATCAATGGTCATATTGACATTGCCGATGGCGTTACTATCACAGGTATGGGGATGGTAATGCGTGGTATTGAAGAGAAAGGTATGTACTCTTCAGGTATTCCGCTACAAACGAACAAAGAGTGGCGAAAAACTGCGGCACGTGTTCATCGAATTGACGATATGAACAAGCGCTTGAAAGCTGTAGAAAAACAGCTAGAAAATAAAGAAGACGCCTAGTTCTAGATGAAACTAAAAAGGCTCGCGTATTGCGGGTCTTTTTCATCTATAATGCCTCTCAGATACAAATTAGCATTCAACATAGGAATATGACTTTGACTACTGAAAACAAAACGATGAACATCACTGAAATTCAGGAATTACTCCCTCATCGCTACCCATTTTTGCTGATTGATCGTGTTATTGACTTTCAAGAAGAGAAATACCTTACTGCGATTAAAAACGTTTCAGTGAATGAACCTCAGTTTACAGGTCATTTCCCTCAACTACCTGTATTTCCAGGCGTACTGATCCTTGAAGCGATGGCACAGGCGACAGGTCTACTCGCATTCAAATCATTTGGTGCTCCTTCAGAAAACGAACTTTACTATTTTGCTAGTGTTGATGGTGCGAAATTCCGTAAACCGGTTGTTCCAGGTGACCAGCTAGTGATCGAAGTAGAATTTATCAAAGAGCGTCGCGGCATTGCTGCATTCAAAGGCATTGCAAAAGTGGATGGTGACGTTGTCTGTTCTGCAGAGCTAAAATGTGCTCGTCGAGAGTTTTAATATGATTCATGAAACGGCTCAAATTCATCCTTCAGCAGTGATTGAAGGAGATGTAAAGATTGCTGCCAACGTGACGGTTGGTCCGTTTACCTATATCTCAGGTAATATTGAGATTGGTGAAGGCACTGAAATCATGTCTCACGTTGTCATTAAAGGTCATACTACCATTGGTAAAGACAACCGTATTTTCCCACACGCTGTTATTGGTGAAGAGAACCAAGACAAGAAGTATGGTGGCGAAGCGACAACAGTTGTGATTGGTGATCGTAACGTTATTCGTGAAGCGGTACAGATTCACCGTGGTACGACTCAAGACAAAGCTACAACTGTGATTGGCAATGACAACCTACTGTGTGTTAATGCTCACATCGCCCATGACGTTATCGTTGGTAACCACACACACGTGGGTAACAACGCTATCCTTGGTGGACACGTAACGGTTGAAGATTACGCTGGTGTTATGGCACTGTCTGCGATTCACCCATTCTGTAAAGTGGGTGCTTACAGCTACATCGGTGGTTGTTCAGCAGTGGTGAAAGACGTACCGCCATACGTATTAGCGCAGGGTAATCATGCGACTCCATTTGGTCTGAACCTTGTAGGTCTACAGCGCAATGGATTTGAAAAAGCAGAACTGCGTGCACTACGTAACGCTTACAAAGAGTTTTACCGTGCAGGCAAAACTCAAGCTGAAGCCAAAGTCGTTTTGGAGCAGATGGCTAAAGACTGGCCTTCAATCAAGCACTTCATTGAGTTTGTGGAAACGTCTGAGCGTGGTGTTATTCGCTAACCCAGCAGTCAAATGAATGGTAAAAGATCGTAGTCTTTCGGCTGCGGTCTTTTTTGCGTTTTAAAGCAATAAATCAGATAGGTCAGTCAGCAATGGAAAAACCATTACGAATTGGAATTGTCGCAGGCGAATTGTCAGGGGACACGTTGGGTGAAGGCTTTATCAAGGCGATAAAAGCGAAATATCCAGATGCAGAATTCGTTGGGATCGGCGGGCCGAAGATGATCGCTCAAGGGTGCCAATCACTGTTTGAGATGGAAGAGCTCGCGGTGATGGGATTGGTTGAAGTATTAGGTCGACTGCCGCGTTTGCTAAAAGTCAAAGCTGAGTTAGTTAAGTTCTTCACCGATAATCCTCCAGATGTATTCGTTGGCATTGATGCACCGGACTTCAACTTGCGACTTGAGTTAGATTTAAAGCAAGCGGGAATTAAAACCGTCCATTATGTTAGCCCGTCGGTTTGGGCGTGGCGCCAAAAGCGTATCTTCAAGATTGAAGCTGCAACCAACTTAGTGCTGGCTTTCTTACCATTCGAAAAAGCCTTCTATGACAAGTTTAATGTTCCATGTGAGTTTATCGGCCACACATTAGCGGATGCCATTCCTATGGAGTCGGCTAAGGCACCAGCACGCGAGCTATTAGGTTTACAACAAGATAAGCAATGGCTAGCGGTATTGCCAGGTAGCCGTGGCAGTGAACTTAAGATGCTGGCTGAGCCATTTATCAAAGCTTGTCAGTTGCTGCATAAGCAATATCCAGAGTTAGGTTTTGTCGTTGCCTTGGTCAATGAAAAACGCCGTGAGCAATTTGAACAAGCTTGGCAACAAATCGCGCCAGAACTCGATTTTAAATTGGTTAATGACACGGCGAAAAACGTCATAACCGCAGCGGATACTGTGATGCTGGCATCAGGAACGGTCGCACTTGAATGTATGCTGCTCAAACGACCAATGGTAGTTGGCTACCGAGTCAATGCGATTACCGCGTTCATTGCTCGTCGTCTAGTGAAGACCAAATACGTTTCACTCCCCAATATTCTTGCTGACCAAGAGTTAGTCAAAGAGTACCTGCTTGAAGAGTGCACACCGGAGAATCTCTCTCGCGAAGTCACTCGTCTAATTGAAAATGGTGGTGAAAAGATGATTGAAAAGTTCACTGAAATGCATCACTGGATCCGTAAAGATGCCGATAACCAAGCCGCTCAAGCGGTGCTTAAACTGATCGGCAGAGAGTAAGACAATGACAAAACAGACAAAAGAACTCCCGCCATTTGAATACCCAATGGGTTATCAGTTAATCGCGGGGGTTGACGAAGTAGGGCGTGGTCCTCTTGTTGGTGATGTGGTGACGGCCGCTGTTATTCTTGATCCTAAGAATCCAATTGAAGGCTTGAATGACTCAAAAAAGCTGTCAGAGAAAAAACGCCTCGCCTTATTACCTGAAATTCAAGAGAAGGCGTTGGCATGGTCAGTTGGCCGTTGCAGCCCGGAAGAAATTGACCAGTTAAACATTTTGCAAGCGACCATGGTTGCCATGCAGCGCGCCATCGCAGGGCTGTCAATTCAACCCGATCTCGTGCTTATTGATGGAAACCGCTGCCCACAGCTCCCTATGGACTCACAGGCGGTTGTAAAAGGTGACCTACGAGTTGCGGAGATCAGTGCTGCTTCCATTATTGCAAAAGTGGTTCGTGACCAAGAGATGGAAGAGCTGGACAAGCAGTATCCAGAGTTTGGGTTTGCAAAACATAAAGGCTATCCGACTAAGGCGCATTTTGATGCGATTGAGCAGCATGGTGTGATCGATCAACACCGCAAGAGTTTTAAACCCGTTAAACGGGCTCTTGGCATCGAGTAGAAAGCCCTGTTAAGGGGTATATAAGTACGCGTTTTTCACTTAAAATACCCAATTGTCTTCCCAAATTAGTTATCTTTCTGGACGATATTCATGTCAGACCCTAAGTTTATCCACCTTCGAGTTCATAGTGACTTTTCCATGGTTGACGGCTTGTCAAAAGTACCACCATTGGTGAAGAAAGTGGCTGAATTGGGCATGCCAGCGGTGGCGTTGACGGATTTTACCAACCTCTGTGGTTTGGTTAAGTTTTACGGTACCGCGCATGGTTGTGGGGTTAAGCCGATCATCGGTGCCGATTTCTTGATGCAGTCGGCTGGGTTTGGTGATGAGTTAACAAAGTTGACGGTTCTAGCGGCTGACAATGTCGGTTACAAGAACCTAACGTTGCTTATCTCAAAAGCGTATTTGCGCGGTCATGTTCAGCACCAGCCTGTCATTGATAGAGAGTGGCTAGTTGAACTGTCTGAAGGTGTTATCTTACTGTCAGGCGGTAAAAATGGCGAAATTGGTAAGGCGTTATTGAAGGGCAACCACAAAGTAGTGTCTGAGTGTGTTGAGTTTTATCAAACCCATTTCCCAGATCGCTTTTATCTTGAGCTGACGAGAACCGGACGCGCCGATGAAGAGACGTATCTTCACTTCGCGTTGGAGCTAGCGGAACAAGCGGAGCTGCCTGTCGTAGCGACCAATGATGTGGTTATTCTCGATGAGTCCCTGTTTGATGCCCATGAAATTCGTGTTGCCATTCACGATGGCTACACTCTAGAAGACCCTCGTCGACCAAAAAACTACAGCCCTCAGCAATATTTGCGTAGCGAACAAGAAATGTGTGAACTTTTCTCAGACATTCCTGAAGCGCTTGAAAACAGTGTTGAAATTGCTAAGCGTTGTAACGTCACGGTACGTCTTGGCGAGTACTTCCTACCCGCCTTCCCAACTGAAGGGATGAAAGAGACCGAGTTTTTGGTCATGAAGTCTAAAGAGGGCTTAGAAGAGCGACTTGAGTTCCTTTTCCCTGATCCTCAAGTTCGTGCACAACGACGACCTGAGTATGATGAGCGCCTTGATGTTGAACTGGAAGTTATCAATAACATGGGCTTCCCAGGTTACTTCTTGATCGTAATGGAGTTTATCCAGTGGTCAAAAGATAACAGTATTCCAGTAGGGCCTGGCCGTGGTTCTGGTGCGGGCTCTCTCGTTGCTTACGCGTTGAAGATCACCGATCTTGACCCACTTGAGTATGACCTACTTTTCGAACGATTTCTTAACCCAGAGCGTGTCTCCATGCCCGACTTCGACGTCGACTTCTGTATGGACAAGCGCGATCAGGTGATTGATCACGTCGCAGAAATGTACGGTCGTGACGCCGTGTCTCAGATTATTACCTTTGGTACGATGGCGGCAAAAGCGGTAATCCGCGATGTAGGTCGTGTGCTTGGGCATGGCTTTGGTTTCGTTGATCGAATCTCCAAGCTGGTACCACCCGATCCAGGCATGACCCTCGAAAAGGCATTTAAAGCAGAGCCAGCATTACCTGAGTTGTATGAAAACGACGAAGAGGTAAAAGAGCTTATCGACATGTGTCGCATTCTAGAAGGGTGTACACGAAATGCTGGTAAGCACGCGGGTGGCGTAGTTATCTCTCCGACGACTATTACTGACTTTGCTCCGATATACGCGGATGCAGAAGGTAACTTTCCAGTTACTCAGTTTGATAAGAATGACGTAGAAACGGCGGGTTTGGTTAAGTTTGACTTCTTGGGTCTGCGGACACTGACCATCATCGACTGGGCTTTAGGCTTGATCAACCCTCGTCTTGAGCGCGAAGGTAAGCCAGCCGTCGCCATTGAGTCGATCCCTCTTGACGATCAGGCGTCATTTAACGTACTGCAAAACTCAGAGACGACAGCGGTATTCCAGTTGGAATCACGCGGTATGAAAGAGTTGATCAAGCGACTTCAGCCAGACTGTTTTGAAGATATCATCGCACTAGTAGCCCTGTTCCGTCCTGGTCCGTTGCAATCGGGCATGGTAGATAACTTTATTGACCGTAAGCATGGTCGAGAGGCAATCTCATACCCAGATGAAACTTGGCAGCACGAGTCTTTAAAAGAGACGCTTGACCCAACCTACGGCATCATCCTGTATCAAGAACAGGTAATGCAAATTGCCCAGATCCTTGCGGGTTATACTCTGGGTGGCGCAGACATGCTGCGTCGTGCGATGGGTAAGAAAAAACCGGAAGAGATGGCCAAGCAGCGCGGCACCTTCAAAGAGGGCGCGGAGAAGAACGGAGTTGATGGCGAGCTGGCGATGAAGATCTTCGACCTTGTGGAGAAGTTCGCGGGCTACGGCTTTAACAAATCTCACTCAGCAGCCTATGCGCTTGTCTCTTACCAGACGCTTTGGTTAAAGACGCATTACCCAGCCGAGTTTATGGCCGCGGTAATGACTGCTGATATGGATAACACAGAGAAGGTCGTTGGCCTAGTTGATGAGTGTTTCCGTATGAAGCTAAAGGTGCTTCCACCCGATATTAATGCAGGTCTATACCGCTTTAATGTCGATGAAACGGGGGCTATCGTTTACGGTATCGGCGCAATTAAAGGGGTGGGTGAAGGCCCGATTGAAGCCATTCTTGAAGCGCGGAATAAAGGTGGCTACTTCAAAGATCTGTTTGATTTCTGTGCGCGTATTGACCTCAAGAAAGTGAATAAGCGAGTTATTGAAAAACTTATCTATGCAGGTGCTCTTGATCGCCTTGGGCCGCACCGAGCTGCGATGATGGCATCACTTGCGGATGCCGTAAAAGCAGCCAGCCAACACCACCAAGCGGAAGCATTTGGGCAAAGTGATCTTTTTGGCGTTCTGACAGAAGCTCCTGAAGAAGTTGAGCACAAGTACATCAAAGTTGAGCCATGGCCTGAGAAAGTCTGGCTAGAGGGAGAACGTGACACACTTGGCCTTTATTTAACAGGGCACCCTATAAATGCGTATAGTAAGGAACTTGGCAAGTACACCAGTTGTCGATTAAAAGATGCAACACCAACAAGGCGCGATCAGAGCGTGACTCTGGCTGGTCTGGTTATTGCTGCTCGTGTCATGACAACTAAACGTGGTACCCGTATCGGTCTTATGACGCTGGATGATCGCAGTGGCCGAATGGAGGTCATGCTGTTTTCTGATGCGCTCGATCGCTACGCAGAATTGTTAGAAAAAGATAAAATATTGGTCGTTTCAGGACAGGTCAGCTTTGATGATTTCAATGGTGGTCTTAAAATGTCCGCGCGCGAGGTCATGGATCTCGGAACCGCTCGTGAAAAATATGCACGGGGCCTATCGGTTTCAATTGATGAATCTCAAATTAATGACCGATTTTTTGAGCGGTTTAGTCAAATACTAGAGCCTCATAGGGCGGGGAGCGTTCCTGTCCATGTATACTACCAACGCTCAGATGCGCGAGCGCGTTTAACGTTGGGTACAGAATGGCGAGTTACGCCAAGCGACGCATTATTAGATGATTTAAAACAACTACTTGGGAAAGGCCAGGTAGAACTCGAATTTAACTAAGTTCGGTAGAAGGTTACCGAATAAGAAAGGATCTATAGATGAGCCTGAATTTTTTAGAATTTGAAAAACCAATCGCAGAGCTAGAAGCAAAAATTGAAGCACTACGTGATGTCTCTCGTCACGGTGGTGATTCTGGTGTTGATCTTGATAAAGAGATCGAACAGCTAGAGAAAAAAAGCTTAGAACTAAAGAAGAAAACATTTAGCGACCTTGGTGCTTGGGAAACTGCCCAACTTGCTCGTCACCCATTACGTCCTTACACACTTGATTACATCGAGCATGTTTTCACTGAGTTTGATGAGTTGGCAGGTGACCGTCACTACGCTGATGACAAGGCGATTGTGGGTGGTATGGCTCGTCTAAATGGCCGTCCAGTCATGGTTATTGGTCATCAGAAAGGTCGTGAAACAAAAGAGAAAGTGAAACGTAACTTTGGTATGCCAAAACCAGAAGGTTACCGCAAAGCGCTACGTCTAATGCAAACGGCAGAGCGTTTTAATATGCCGATTATTACTTTCATCGATACCGCGGGCGCGTACCCAGGTGTTGGTGCAGAAGAACGTGGTCAATCTGAAGCTATCGCGACCAACCTAAAAGTGATGGCGGGTTTGAAAGTGCCTGTTATTTGTAACGTTGTAGGTGAAGGTGGTTCTGGTGGTGCACTTGCTATCGGTGTAGGCGACTACGTAAACATGCTTCAGTACTCTACTTACTCAGTGATTTCTCCAGAAGGTTGCGCTTCAATCCTATGGCGTGATTCTGACAAAGCGCCACAAGCTGCAGAAGCAATGGGTCTTATCGCTCCTCGCTTAAAAGAGCTTGAATTGATTGACGAAATCATCGAAGAGCCACTAGGCGGCGCGCATCGTGATCACCTTCAGATGGCTAAGAACATGAAAGATACGTTAGTTCGTCAGCTTGAAGAGTTAGAACAGTTCGATAATGACACGCTTCTTGAACGTCGTTACCAACGCCTAATGAGCTACGGTTACTGTTAATCTATACGGATTATGCTTAAAGGCTGAACTAGGGTTCAGCCTTTTTTTGTTTTCGGTGATAAACTGGTGTTTTGAATCGTCAAGTGCTTTCTATTTATGAGTCTTAAGTCCCACTTTGCCACTGTTATTGAACGTCACGCTCAAGCTCAAGGTCGTCTTGTGCTTGGGTTAAGTGGCGGATTGGATTCACGAGTTATGCTCGACTTGATGGCCGAGTACAGTCGGAGTCAGCAGACTGAGTGTCTAGCGGTGCATGTTCATCACGGATTAAGTGTCAATGCCGATCAGTGGGCGCGACAGTGTCAGCAATGGTGTCAGCAACTCAATGTGCCTTTAGTAATTGAAAAAGTACAACTGGATCGCAAAGGGCGTAGTTTAGAAGAGAGTGCCAGAGAAGCGAGATATCAGGCGTTAGTTAACCATCTCGAGAACGGTGATCTATTGCTGACAGGACAGCATGCCGATGACCAAGTAGAAACATTCCTACTCGCTCTCAAACGGGGAAGTGGACCTAAAGGCTTGTCTGCGATGGCAGAGGCGATGCCATTTGCACACGCTAAGATTGTCAGACCACTATTGACGATAAGCCGTCAACAGATAGAAGGTTACGCTGAGCAGAAGCAGCTAACTTGGGTGGAAGATGAGAGTAATCTTGACCAGCGCTTTGAGCGTAATTTTATCCGACATACTGTCTCTCCACCGCTGACGGAGCGGTGGCCTTACTTCAATCAAGCTGTCCAGCGGAGCGCAGAACTGTGTGCGGAGCAAGAGGCATTGCTTGATGAATTGATGAGTGACAAGTTGAACAGTGCGCTTCACAGTGATGCGAGTCTCGATATCAATACGTTGGCCACCTATAGTGAGTTGGTTCGAACTCGAGCATTGCGTATGTGGTTAGCTCGGCAAAACGTTCGTATGCCTTCGCGTGAACAGTTGAAGCTTGTATGGCCACAGGTTGCTTGTGCTCAGCAAGATGCAAATCCTCAGCTCGCGTTGATTGACGGACAAATCAGACGTCACGCCAATCGGCTCTATTTCGTCAGAGAGTGGCAACCTTTGGTGGAGTGGCAGCAAGATCTTCGATTCGATCAAGCGTGTGTATTACCAGAAGATTTAGGCCGCTTAGTTCTTCGCAGTTCACCGCATGGACAATTATCAAAACAAGCACTAAGCCAGGGACAGCTACAGGTAATATTTGATCCTCAGGGGTTAAGTGCGCATCCCGTTGAGCGTAGGCACAGCAGAAAACTCAAAAAATTGTTCCAAGAATATGATGTACCTAGCTGGCTACGACGTAGAACACCTATAGTAATTTGTGATCAGCAAGTTGTTGCGGTGGGTGATTTATTTATGGATCGTCATTTTGCAGGTCAGGATTGTGAACTCGTCTGGGACAAGCCATTGTTGTTTATGTAAAATTGTATACATAATAACGCACAACTAACATGGAATTATAAGGAAGAGCAATGAAGAAATTCGCAATTGGATTGGTATTAGGAATGGGGCTACTAAGTGGTCAGGCGTTGGCAGCTGGTGATGCAGCAGCAGGGCAAGCAAAAGCCGCGGTATGTGCTGCGTGTCATGGTGCTGATGGTATTGCAATTATCCCTGGTTATCCGAATCTAAAAGGTCAGAATGAACAGTACCTTGTGTCTGCAATCAATGCGTACAAAAATAAAGAGCGTAACGGCGGTTTAGCGGTTGTGATGCAAGCGCAGGCTGCAGCATTAAGTGATGCTGATGTAGCTAACCTTGCTGCATACTACGCAAGCTTGAAGTAACCGAGTTGTGAGAAATCAGCCCGAGCATGATTCGCTCGGGCTTTTTATTACCTAGTTATCGTGGGATAATGGCGCAAGTAACAATAGTTTAAGGGATGAACATGAAAAAGATTGAAGCCATCATTAAGCCATTCAAATTAGATGATGTCCGTGAGGCACTGGCGGAAGTAGGCATTACAGGCATGACGGTATCAGAAGTAAAAGGCTTCGGACGTCAGAAAGGTCATACTGAGCTATATCGTGGCGCTGAGTATATGGTCGACTTTCTACCTAAAGTAAAGCTTGAAATTGTTGTCACTGACGAAGTGGCTGATCAGTGTGTCGAGACCATTATTGAGACAGCGCAAACGGGTAAAATTGGCGACGGTAAAATCTTTATCACCGATGTTGAGCGTATCGTTCGAATCCGAACTGGCGAAGAAGACGAAGACGCAATTTAAAGATACACCTTGGAAAAAGAGCCGCATGGCTCTTTTACTTTTTGGATAGTGAGAAATGAATAAAGCTCGTTGGTTTGTAGTTGCTCTGCTTCTCGTTGGTACAGCACTGATTGGATATAAGAGCGTTTTTAGTTTGCCTTCTCAGGCTCAAATAACGTCATATGACCATGATTCAGAACAGCTATCCCTGACATGCTACGAAAACCCAACGACCAAACAGCTTGATCAAAACCAGCAAATTAGCTTGTTGGTGTGGAATATCTATAAGCAAAATCGATCTAACTGGAGCTCGAGCTTGAGCAACTATGCTCAAGGTAAACAACTGGTCTTGCTGCAGGAAGCCAGCATGACGGGGGAGCTGAGAGAGTGGCTGAAGCAAGGGCGGTGGTTTGGTAGCCAAGTTGATGCTTTTAAAGCGTTTGATACCACGGCTGGGGTGCTGAATTTATCTTTGAATACGCCACTAAAAGCTTGTGCATATACAGAGCTTGAACCTTGGCTTCGTCTACCTAAATCGGCACTCTACGCACTCTATCCGTTGTCAAATGGGCAACAACTTGCGGTCGTGAATATCCATGCGGTCAACTTTACCTATGGCACTGAAGAATATCATCGTCAGTTAAACGTATTGGCACAGGAACTCAGTGAACATCAGGGGCCAGTGATTGTGGCAGGCGATTTTAATAGCTGGAGCCAAGAGCGTTTGAGAGTGATGTCCGAAGCGCTAAGTTCATTAGGATTAAAGGAGGTGACCTATGACAGTGATAACCGGACTCAGTTTATGACCGGCTTACCTTTGGATCATGTTTTCTATCGTGGACTTACGTTGGAAAAAGCAGAGGCGCCAGTCTCTGACGCCTCTGATCACAATCCAATCTTAGTGACTTTTCACTTATAACCGATTAAAAAATGACAATATAAAGTGCCCAGATCAGGTAGTAGGCTAGCCATGGAAGCGCTGAAATGGCAAGAGCCTGACCTCGTTCAAACTCAGTCCAAGTCCCGACCGCGGCATAGCCCAAGGCAATGTACCAAGGGAGCAGTATTGGGAATGAACTGGCAAATTGAGACCAAGGATTGGTGAGTGGCAGCTTGAGAAAACCATTAAGGCTATTGAGATCTGCGGCATAAACTAACACCTGACCATGTTTCAGTAGCGCACTTACGTAACTTGCTAAGTCGCCAATGATAGCAGGGAAGGTAATGACTGCACTCGCGGCGAACCACTTCCAAAAGCCATGTTGATGCTGGCTTGGCTTCGTTGCTAGGTTGAACCAAAATGCTAGCATCAAGATAGTTAGAGTTCTGCCTGCAATATCGCTGATGATTTCGCTGGCCATAAGGGTGTTTGCGTCTAAAAGCTCAAGTTGCTTAGGATTCGTGACCGCCAACTGAGCCGCAAGCGTTTCTCTCAGCCAATCAAAGTTGACCATATCAAAGTACGCTCCCCAAAATAAAAATGGAGAGAGAATCAAGAAAATGTATGGTTGCCAGCCCCAAGCTCCACGTTGGTAGAGAGCGAGAAAACAGGCGCTAGGCGAACGGAAGATATCGACCAGCATAATAATAGGGTTACTTGAGGGGCTCATACACTTACCTTAGTTACATCAACATACAGCTTCAGCTTTTGACCTGGTTTGAGGTACTTCTGATTGCTCAGATCATTCCATTTGACGATGTCATTGGACTTCACTTTAAATTTGGTGGCAATACCACTGATCGTGTCTCCTGAGCGAACGCTATAGAAGACGGTTCTGACGACGGCGCCATCAGAGCTATTTTTCCAAATAACCAGTTTCTGCCCAACTCGCAGGGTATCTCTTGGTCCCATTCCATTCCATTTCGCAAGAGATTGGTGAGACACTTTGTTGGCTTTGGCAATGGACCATAAGCTATCGCCAGAACGTACCGTATGAGTCAGTTTGTACTGACCTCGACTTTCAGACTGCGTTTTAGCTAAGCGGTTTGATGCGCTGAGGGCATACGCTTTGTCGTCACGAGTTGAGGTCGGAATCATTAAGTGTTGGCCGACTCGGATGTTATTGCCGCTAATATTATTCGCAGTGCGGATGACTTGGGCTGTCGTGTTATATTTCTCAGCCAAAACACTCAAAGTATCGCCGGATTTCACTTTGTAGCGTACCACTTTCATCCCTTTACCACGGTTTTTACTAGCCGCACTGTTAAACTGAGCGACGTTGTCGATAGGTAGCAGCAGCTGGTGTGGACCATCTGGTGCTGTGGCCCATTGGTTGTATGCTGGATTCAAACTTTGCAGATCTTTGACACTGATACCAGCGTAGTTAGCCGCGATAGCAAGGTCGAGCTGTTCTTTGGGGTTGACCAATTCCACAACCTGTCGGTTGGCGATAGGTGGGATTTCAATGCCGTATTTTTCTTGATTGGCGACAATGTCTGCCAGAGCCAGTAATTTTGGCACATAACCACTGGTTTCTTTTGGTAAGTCGAGAGAGAAGAAGTCGATTGGCTTACCGAGTTTGTTGTTTTTGCGGATAGCGCTGGAGACGCGGCCGCCACCGCTGTTGTACGCGGCAATCGCGTGTGTCCAATCGCCATCAAAACGCTTATTTAGGTAAGTCAGGTAATCGAGTGCAGCATCTGTCGCAGCGGGGACATCGCGACGACCATCGTACCAGAAGTTTTGTTTGAGACCGTACATCTCGCCCGTACCGGGAACAAACTGCCATAAACCAGCGGCACTACCATGAGAGTAAGCGAAGGCATCAAATGAACTTTCAACGACAGGAAGAAGTGCCAGTTCCAGTGGCAAGCCACGTTGCTCGATCTTCTCTGTAATCAAATATAGGAAAGGTTCGGCGCGTTGCGAAACCGTTTTTAAATGATTTGGATGCTTCAAATACCATGTGCGGTAGTAATCGACCAGTTGGTGATCAGGGATCGGCATATCGAGTTGCATCGCGATACGCTGCCAGACGTCTTGCTGAGTTTGCGGTGTGACCACCGGCTCTACTTTGACTACCGGTTTTTCAGGCTGAGCTACAGGCTCAGTCGGTGTTATGGTTGGATTGTTGGTATCTGGAGAGACGGCTTCTCCAGAATCGGTCGGCTGGGTAAGCTGACAACCTGCTAAGAGTAATGCCAATACCCAGCTGTGTTTAACTCGCATTGCACAGCCCTTTTTCTATTTGGCTGCTGATAATACTTGCCTCTCTCAGTAGGTGACAAGCAGCAAATCGTTAAAATTCGTTCTTCCACTCACGTAATGCAGTAAAAATCGCGAGTGGATCAGTTTGAGAGGTTCTATTTGATACGGAGCGGATAACGCTAGGCTGATCGGTACGCAAAAATGGATTGATCCACTTTTCTCGTCGAATGGTAGTCGGTAACGTCGGTTTGTTTTGCGCTCTTAAGCGGTTTACTTCGTCTCGATATTGTTGCAACTGACTATTATCTGGTTCAACGGCCAGTGCAAAGGCCAGATTGCTGGTGGTGTACTCGTGTGCACAGTAGACCTCCGTCTCTTCTGGCAAGGCTGCGAGTTTGTTGAGAGAGTTATGCATCTGTTCCATCGTTCCCTCAAATACGCGCCCACATCCGGCAGAGAATAGCACGTCACCACAGAATAGCTTTCCATCTCCGACATAGCCGATATGGCCACTAGTATGGCCTTCTAGACCTAGAACAAAAAAGATTTCATTAAATAGCTCTAATTGATCTCCTGCATCGACGGCATGAGTTAAGGTGGGTACAGGTTCGTTGGCGGGGCCAACAACATCGACGCTAGGAAACTGTCGTACCAGCTCAGCAACACCACCAATATGGTCATTGTGGTGGTGAGTAATGAGAATTGCCTCTAAATTCAGTTCGTGCTCTTTTAGGTAAGTGAGGACTGGGGTCGCGTCACCTGGATCAACCACAGCACAACGACGATCGCTATTTTCAATTAGCCAGATGTAATTATCATTAAATGCGGGTATGCTTTTGATATTCAACATGGTTGTGTCTCCAGTTACCAGGGTGAAGCAGGTTATATATGAAACCAGCACTTAGCAGAAAAAAGCTTGAAAAGCCTCATTCATGGTCTCAGCTAAAAAATGGCCAGTGGGTCAGTGATTCAATTCAAACCCGCATTGACGAATGGTGCCCAAAACTATTCGGATATCACCTACTTAAGCTGGGCGGGTTGAGCTGCGAGTTAACCAGCTTCAACTGTAACATTCAACATCAAGTTCACTTAGATATCCAGAACCCTTTGCACAATGTGATTGCAGATGGTTACGATTTGCCCTTTCTGGAAAAAAGTTTCGATGCCGTGCTGATGTCCCATCAACTTGACTACTGTAACGATCCTCATCGTATGTTACGAGAAGTTGACCGAGTCATGATTGATGATGGTTACCTGATTATAACGGGTTTCAACCCAATCAGTTTTACTGGGCTTGCGAGCTTAATGCCTTGGCGACGTAACAATTTACCATGGAGCGGTCGGATGTTTACGCCCAATCGAGTTAAAGATTGGCTTGGGCTATTAAACTATCAGGTGTTGGAGTGCGACAGTTACGCACTGTTCCCTATGCAGAAATATCGCACTATGTGGACTTGGTTGGAGAACAGTCTTGGCGATTGGGCGGCACCTGCGGGAAGTCTCTATTTTATCGTGGCACGAAAACGTACTTATCCACTCAAGCTAATTAAGCCTCACTGGAAGTTAAAACGAAAATTGACGCCAGTTGGCGTCAATTACAAAGTGTCGAGCCGACAGTCTAGCTCCAACTAGCTAGGCTGATAACCGACATCTTCATCGGTTGGGTTTTCCGCTGCGGTACGGGCTAATTCATCACACATTTCGTTTTCTCTATGCCCTGCGTGACCTTTGACCCAGCGCCAATCGATGCTATGGCGCTGGGTTTCTGTATCAAGCGCTTGCCAAAGATCGGCATTCTTAACGGGTTTCTTGTCTGCTGTTTTCCAGCCGCGCTTTTTCCAGTTGTGTATCCACTGAGTAATACCTTGACGAACATATTGACTGTCGGTCGTTAGAATTACGTCGCATGGCTCTTTTAAAGCTTGCAAGGCGACAATGGTAGCCATCATTTCCATACGGTTGTTTGTGGTAAGGGTAAAACCTTTGGCGAGCGTTTTTTCGACCTGTTTATAGCGGAGTACGATTCCGTAACCACCAGGACCTGGGTTACCTAAACAAGAACCATCAGTGAAAATTTCCACCTGTTTCGTCATGATTTGATACTATTGGGTTAAGCACATTATTGGCATAGTCTGACACACATATTGTTATGAATACCAGCAACAATTCTAATCAACATCGTATCGTTGTACTCGATACAGAAACCACAGGTATGAACCGTGAGGGTGGACCTCACTATCAGGATCACCGAATCATTGAAATCGGTGCTGTGGAGATCATAAACCGCAAACTGACAGGGCGTCATTTCCATGTCTACATCAAACCCGATCGTGAAATTCAGCCTGATGCGGTAGAAGTTCACGGTATTACCGATGAGTTTTTGGTCGACAAACCAGACTATCGTGATGTCCATGCTGAATTTCTAGACTTCATCAAAGGGGCTGAGCTGGTGGCGCACAATGCGCCCTTCGACGTTGGCTTCATGGACAATGAGTTTCGGATGCTTGACCCTAGCATCGGCAAGACGATTGACTATTGTAAAGTAACCGATACGCTGGCTATGGCGAAGAAAATCTTCCCTGGCAAGCGAAACAACCTTGACGTACTTTGTGATCGTTACGGTATAGATAACTCTCACCGTACTCTCCACGGGGCATTACTCGATGCCGAGATTCTGGCAGATGTTTATCTGCTAATGACGGGTGGACAGACTTCGCTGCAGTTCAATGCAGGGAGCTCTGGAGGTGAAGAGGGCGAAGTCATAAAACGTGCGGCAAGTGGTCGAAAATCGCTAAAGGTTTTACGTGCAACAGCCGATGAATTAGAAGCCCACCAAAGTAGATTAGACATAGTAGAGAAAAGCGGTAGCTGTCTCTGGCGTCAGTAGGAGAAAGGATGTTGAGGTTTTGGATTGCCATTTTAGGTTTTGTATTTAGTTCGTTAGGCTATGCTGCCGAAGGAACCTCAATGTCGTTGTTGGATAATCGCTTTAGAGTCGACCCGTCGATTAAGCAAATTACCTTTGTTATCTACCGAGCGCAAAGTTCTCAGCCAGTGGTCTTAGTGAGACCCGACGGCAAGAAATATTATGCCTGGCGTAGTCCAGACAATGTTCGCTGGTACCAAGAACCTTCAATGGACATCGTTTCCATTGATAATCCTATGCCTGGCCCTTGGCAAGCAATTGGTAAAGTGACTCCCAAGAACAAGATAAAGCTGATTTCTCATCTTGAGCTGTCCACGGACACGCTGCCGACTCGATTGTATCAAGGAGAGTCGATTAAGTTTAATGCCCGCTTGACCTCAGACAATCAGCCACTCGTATTAAGAGATTTTCTTGATCGTGTGAAACTGAAAGTGACCTTTACGAAATATGTCGAGAATGAAGAGTCGTTGGTGAAGGAGGCACGTCCATTACCTGAAGTAATTGGTGAGTTCGCTGATGATGGTAAGGATCTTGATGAGGTTGCTGGCGATGGTATTTTCACCGTTGCTTTGCCTATTACCAGTGAGCCAGGCAAGTATCGTGTCAGAATCACTTCTGGTAATGGCGTGTTCTTGCGTGCTCAAGAGCAAGAGGTTTTAGTCTACCCATCGCCCCTGTTGGCTACCTTTATTCAGTCTCGTGAAGAAATGAGTCCTAACCAGATTGTCTTTGCAGGTGAGCAGGGAATGATTAAACCAGGCTCGATTGCCGGTCACGTTGAGCATACCTCTCCCAATGGTGCGTTGACCACCGTTCAGGGCAGTGCGGGCGAGGAGAGCAATAAGCTGACACTTGAGATTCCTTACAGTGCCGATCTTGGTCTCTATGCTTGGCATGGTAAAGCCTTTGCAACCGAAATGGGCTCTGAGCGACCACTGATTTTCCCGATCAGTGAACACACATACAGCGTGGTAGAAGAGGTAGATATTGCCGAAACCCGTCGTTTGCAGGAAGAAGAGCGTCTCAAGCAGCAAAAAATGCTGGAAGAAATTCAAATGATGGAGATGCGCGAAGCTAAACGCACTCGTACCATGATTCTAATTGGTGTGGGTAATTTGGTGGTACTGATATTGGGTATCGCGGTTTGGTTTGTTATGCGTAAGCTAAAGGCAAGCAGACAAGCATTGCCGGAAATGCAACTCGATATGCCTAAAAAGTAGTGAGTCGTTAATGGGACCCGCGTTAATGGGGCTGCCGTCTTTCCTCTAGACATTCTTTGATACAAGAATAAATAAAGGGCTGCGATTGCAGCCCTTTGTTTCAGTTTTAAGTTGGGTTACGCCACTTCATCCATCTCTGGTTGAAGCAGAGGCATTGGCTTTGCGGCCAGTTCCTCTGGGCTGAAGTCATCAACGTTAATGACGTATAAGCGATGTTGCTCTGCTTCAGTCAGTAGTTTCGCATCGTCAGCATCAATGATGCCTTTTTCGAGGCCCAGTTGAGCGACTTCATCTAGACGCAAGAATGGGCGACGTTGACCTAGCTGCTCACAGATTTTGTTGAATACTGGCTCTGCTTGCAGAATCACTTCTAGAGCCTGCTCAATACGACCTGCCGCGTTGAACTCAGTTGCTGCCAAGTATTGGTTACGGCCAATACGTGAACGAGTTTCGCTCGGTGTTTGCAGAATTTGAGCCACTTGGCTATCCAGCTTATCACTCGGTGCTTTACGAACTCGACCAAACGGCATGATGACTAGACGCAGGGCTTTACCGAGGACTTTGTTCGGGAAGTTTGCTAAAAACTCATCAATCGCCAACTCAGTTTGTTTCAGACTATCTTGTAGTCCCCAATGTACTAAAGGTAGGTCATCTGCAATACGGCCGTCACTCTCAAAGCGTTTTAATGTTGCAGAGCTTAAGTACAACTGGCTCAAAATATCGCCCAAGCGAGCAGATAGACGTTCCTTGCGTTTCAGGGAACCGCCAAGCACTGCCATTGAAATATCAGAGAGGAAGGCAATGTTGGCACTGTATCGGTTAAGCTGCTGGTAGTAACGCGTTGTGGCATCTTTGACTGGTGCATCCGAGAAACGACCATCTGTTAAACCAAGCCAGAAGCTGCGAACAAGATTACTCATGGTAAAGCTGACGTGTCCAGCCAGCGCAGAGTCAAACTTGTCTAGCGCGTCTGAGGCTTCTGAGTAGGCTGCATTCATCTCTTCCAATACGTAAGGGTGACAACGAATGGCACCTTGACCAAAGATGATCATAGAGCGAGTCAGAATGTTTGCACCTTCAACTGTCACCGCAATGGGCGCACCTTGGTAACCACGAGCAAGGAAGTTAGAAGGGCCAAGACAGATGCCTTTTCCGCCGACAATGTCCATAGCGTCGATGATGCTTTGCTGACCACGGTGAGTACAGTGGTATTTTACAATCGCAGAGATGACGGATGGTTTCTCACCAAGGTCAATACCCGCGACTGTTAGGTTACTGGCAGCATCCATGACATATGCATTGCCGCCAAGGCGTGCCAATGGCTCTTCGACACCTTCCATATGGCCGATTGGTTGCTTAAACTGACGGCGAATACGAGCGTAGGCTCCCGTGGCTAAAGCGGCGGACTTAATGCCACCCGTCGAGTTTGAAGGCAGAGTGATACCACGACCTACCGACAGACACTCAACCAACATACGCCAGCCTTGGCCAGCCATTTTTGGACCGCCGATGATGAAATCAAGAGGAACAAACAGGTCTTGGCCACGTGTTGGACCATTTTGGAAAGGCACGTTAAGTGGGAAATGGCGGTTGCCAATTTCAACACCTTCTAAATGTGTTGGAATAAGGGCACAGGTGATGCCAATATCTTGTTGATCACCAAGTAGGCCATCTGGGTCGCGCAGTTTAAACGCTAGACCCAACACAGTCGCAACTGGCGCCAGTGTGATGTAGCGTTTGTTCCACGTCAGACGCATACCAAGCACTTCTTTACCTTGCCACTCACCTTTGCAGACAATACCAAAATCTGGAATTGAGCCCGCATCTGAACCCGCTTCAGGGCTAGTTAGGGCAAAACATGGGATCTCTTTACCTTCTGCAAGTCGAGGCAAGTAGTAATCTTTTTGCTCAGTGGTACCGTAATGTTGCAGCAGTTCACCTGGACCCAATGAGTTAGGAACGCCAACCGTTGAAGACAGCACCCCAGAGACACCGGTCAGTTTCTGCAATACTAGGGATTGTGCATACGCTGAAAACTCTAAGCCACCATATTTTTTCTTAATGATCATCGCGAAGAATTTGTTGTCTTTTAGGTATTGCCAAACTTCAGGTGGCAAATCGGCAAGCTCATGAGTGACTTGGTAATCATTGACCATGGCACAGACTTCGTTCACAGGGCCGTCTAGGAATGCTTGTTCTTCTGCGCTCAATTGAGGGGCTTTGATGTCGTGAAGCTTTTTCCAATCTGGCTTGCCTTTGAACAGTTCTGCTTCCCACCAAACCGTACCTGCATCGAGTGCTTCTTTCTCTGTTTGAGACATAGCAGGCAACACTTTTTTAAACAGCGATAACGCTTTCTTGCTAATCAGAGATTGACGAATTGATGGAACCGCTAAGGTAGCAATTGCCGCGATAAACAGTATCCAACTAAGTGAACCAGCAGAACCGAAAATTGAAAGCGCAACCATGGTTACAGTCAGTGCTGCAATCGACACTAGCAGTGAGGTGCGATGATAGAGGCAGACTGCCAGTACCGTGGTAAAGCCAAGAATAGAGAGCAAAATGTCCATATGTATATTCCTTTTGCGGCGATTTATAGTTGGTTATTCGCCGATGACGGGTAAGAGGTCTAACCAGTTAAGTGTAATCAAAATATTAATGAAATGTAAAACCTGTATTTGTTCAAAAAGTGATCTAAGTAGAGTCAAAGGTCTAAAAATGGCGAGCTGTGCGGAAATTGTGAGCGGAGAATGGCAAGAAAGCGGTAAATGTTATCGGCAAGCTATCGACAGTGAGAATTGTTTGAGTAAACTCTGTAGATAACCGTTTCTGTCTTGTTCACAGAACTATTTATTACAAAAATTAGAGAAAAACCTATGTACCAGGACCTGATTAAAAGCGAATTGAATGAAGCTGCTGATGTTCTAAACAAGTTCTTGAGCGACGAGAATAACATCGCTCAAATTGAAGCTGCGGCGAAAATGATTGCGGATTCATTTAAGCAAGGCGGTAAAGTACTGTCATGTGGTAATGGTGGTTCACACTGTGATGCGATGCATTTTGCAGAAGAACTGACAGGCCGTTACCGCGAAAATCGTCCTGGTTTGCCAGGCATTGCGATTTCAGATCCAAGCCATTTATCTTGTGTCAGCAATGACTTTGGTTATGAGTATGTCTTCTCTCGTTATGTAGAAGCGGTAGGTTCAAAAGGTGACGTGCTATTTGGCCTGTCGACTTCAGGTAACTCTGGCAATATCCTTAAAGCGATTGAAGCTGCGCACGCTAAGGGTATGAAGACCATCGCTCTAACCGGTAAGGATGGTGGTAAAATGGCAGGTCTAGCGGATATTGAAATCCGTGTACCTCATTTTGGTTACGCAGACCGCATCCAAGAGATCCACATCAAGATTATTCACATTGTGATCCAACTGATTGAAAAAGAAATGGAAAAGTAACCCTTTATCAAGGGTTGTAAACCGTATTAGTGCTTTGCACTAATACGGTTGCTGTATAGGGAGTTTTTAAAACCATGTGTGAACTGCTCGGAATGAGCGCCAATGTGCCAACCGATATCTGTTTTAGTTTTACCGGTCTTATGCAACGTGGTGGCAATACCGGTCCGCATCGTGATGGTTGGGGCATTACTTTTTACGAAGGCAAGGGCTTTCGTAATTTTAAAGATCCCAACCCTAGCTGTGATTCAAAAATTGCTGAACTGGTCCAGAACTATCCAATTAAAAGCTGTGCAGTGATTAGCCATATTCGCCAAGCGAATCGTGGAGCAGTGAACCTTGAAAACACCCATCCATTTACCCGAGAGCTTTGGGGACGTTACTGGACTTTTGCCCATAATGGGCAACTCACTGACTATCAAGGCTTAGATTCGGGTCGTCATCGCCCTGTCGGCCAAACAGATAGTGAACTGTCATTTTGCTGGTTATTGAATCAAATGGAGCTGCGTTATCCACAACCTCCACAAGATATGGTCGGCGTATTTCGTTTTATTGCCGAGTGTTGCGAACAACTGAAAGATAAAGGTGTCTTCAATATGCTGCTGTCAGACGGTGAGTTTGTCATGACATATTGTACCAACCATCTTTATTGGATAACGCGTCGCGCTCCGTTTGGTAAAGCGTCACTGATTGATGAAGATGTAGAGATCAATTTCCAAGAAGAAACAACACCTAATGACATCGTTTCGGTTATTGCGACGCAACCATTGACTGATAACGAAGAGTGGCATCGTATGAAACCAGGTGAGTTTGGTATTTTCCATTTTGGTGAACTTATCGATGGCAATTCTGCGGCGCTAAGGGATGTTGCTTTTGCTCCAAAAAAGGTCGCCAGTCAGGCACCTACAGAGCCGTTGGAGTAGGAATACGAGACCGGACTTCGTCCTGCGAGAGCGCTTCGCTTCGAGAGGCGAGAACGGACTGCGTCCTATGGATAACTGGATCGGGCTGCGCCCTATGGATCGCTTCGCTGCTAGATAACTGGTACGGACTTCGTCCTCCGAGAGGTTGGGGTTGGTAGAACGGTGAAAGAACCTTTAGTACAAATGTGTTGACAGTACTTCTTCCCTGGAAGAGATAATAATCCAGCTCAAAAAAAAGGCCGATGTCTCCATCGGCCTTTCTATATCTTAGCGAAAGCTTATGCTAGCTGAGCTTTTACGTATTCAACAATATCGGCTATCGCTACGGCTGTTTTCTCACCTGAGCGGCGGTTCTTATACTCGAAGTTGCCTTCTTTCATTGAACGGTCACCGATAACGATAGTGTGAGGAATGCCGATAAGTTCCATATCCGAGAACATCACACCTGGGCGTTCTTTACGATCGTCGAATAGAACTTCAATACCCATTGCTGTGAGTTCAGCATATAGCTTCTCTGCCGCTTGCTGTACTTCTTCTGATTTGTGCATGTTCATTGGTACGATAGCAACTTGGAAAGGAGCAAGTGCGTCAGGCCAGATGATGCCGTATTCGTCGTGGTTTTGCTCGATTGCAGAAGCCACTACTCGTGATACACCAATACCGTAACACCCCATCTCTAAGATGACGTTCTTACCATCAGGACCAAGAACGCCACAGTTCATTGCTTCCGAGTAAACGTTACCTAGCTGGAAGATATGACCGACTTCGATACCGCGTTTTAGCATTAGGGTACCTTGACCACATGGGCTTGGATCACCTTCAACAACGTTACGCAGATCTTCAACTTGGCCTAGCTCAACATCACGACCCCAGTTGATACCGAAGTAGTGTTTATCATCAATGTTCGCACCAGCACCAAAGTCGCTCATTACCGCTACAGTGCGGTCAACGATGAATGGTAGCTCAAGACCAACAGGGCCTAAAGAGCCAGGACCTGCACCGATAAGCGCACGAATTTGCTCTTCGGTTGCCATCTCTAGAGGCGCTGCAACTTGCGGTAGGTTTTCCGCTTTCACTTCGTTCAGTTCGTGGTCGCCACGGATGATAAGTGCGATGATCTCAGCGTCTACTTCATCAGATGCTTTAACGAATAGAGTTTTAACCGTTTTCTCGATTGGTAGATCGAATTGCTCTACTAGTTCAGCGATAGTTTTCGCGTTTGGAGTGTCGACTAGCGTCATCTCTTGTGTTGGTTCTGCGCGATCGCCAGCAGGCGCTGCCGCTTCTGCTTTCTCGATGTTCGCTGCGTAATCAGACTCAGTAGAGAAGGCGATGAGGTCTTCGCCGCTTTCAGCCAGCACATGGAACTCTTGAGAACCACTACCACCAATAGCACCAGAATCTGCCAATACAGGACGGTACTCAAGACCCATGCGGTCAAAAGCTTTACAGTAAGCGTCATGCATAGCTTGGTAAGATTTCTCTAGACCCGCTTTGTCGATATCGAAGCTGTACGCATCCATCATGCAGAATTCACGAGCACGCATTACGCCGAAACGTGGGCGACGTTCATCACGGAACTTAGTTTGGATTTGGTACAGGTTTAGCGGTAACTGCTTGTAAGAGCTCACTTCATTACGCACTAGGCTAGTGATCACTTCTTCAGCCGTTGGGCTAAGTACAAACGGACGAGTGTGACGGTCAGTAAAGCGTAATAGCTCAGGGCCCATCTTCTCGCTGCGACCTGTTTCTTCCCATAGTTCAAACGGCTGAACAACGGGCATCAAAGTTTCGACAGCGCCTGCATTGTCGATCTCTTGACGAACGATGTTTTCGACTTTACGCAGAACACGTAGACCGGTAGGTAGCCAGGTGTATAGACCTGAAGCCAGCTTACGGATCATACCTGCACGTAGCATGAGCTGGTGGCTCACTACTTCTGCGTCGTTTGGAGTCTCCTTCAGAGTAGAAAGAAGATAATTACTGGTACGCATTTAACTTATCCGTTTATTAAAGTTAGATTCTCAAGCCGCAATGGATTGAAGTATGGAAGTCCCACAAGGGAAAATTGTTAGCCGCTTATAATATCAGCCAATTGCCTTTGTCAAAAGCTTTCAATCGCAGTAACCGTTATTAAGTTATCGGTGACCATGAACTTCACGTTAAGATCGAACAAATTTACCGCATATTCCTTACTGTCGGGCTTATTTTTTTTGTAGGCTGGGCGAGGATCCTGTGCCAAAACCTGTTCTATCACCGCTGTAACATACTCAGTCTCGTTGTGCTGCTGCAACTGAGATAAGGCGGCGGCTGAAAAGTTGACGGGATAAGTCTCGGGTTCTCCTTCAGCATAGCCTCCACTTGCCGCCGTAATCGCATCGGAGTAGGGGATGTAGGGTTTGATATCGATGATAGGTGTACCATCAACCAAATCGACATTTCCGAGCTCTAAGTAGATCTGATCACCTTGTTTGGTGACTGCCTTTATTTTCACCGCAGACATACCTATACCGTTTGGTCTAAAAGTTGAACGTGAAGCAAAGACACCAATTCGTTCATTGCCGCCAAGACGAGGTGGACGAACGGTTGGCTTCCAGCCTGCGTCTAGATTCTGATCGAACAAAAATAGCAACCAAACATGAGAGAACTGCTCAATGCCACGCAGTGATTCAGGGCTGTTTGCTGCTCCTGTTAATCTGACACGAGAGCGGGCAGCGGACACTAAACCTGGTTGACGGGGAACGGCAAATTTCTCTTTGTATGGGCTTTCAATAAAACCGATCGGCTCTACGGAATACATGGTCTTCTTTACTCTGTGGATAGGGTTATAGCAAAAGTATCATAAAAAAAGCTTGCAATGATTGTTGAGAATGATTACTAATTAATATGTTATAACATAACAATTTGAGAGAGCTTATCATGCAAGCAAATATCCACCCACAATATCGAACAGTTGTTTTTCACGACACCAGTGTCGATGAGTATTTTCTGATTGGTTCTACGCTACAAACAGATCGAACAATCGAATGGAGTGATGGGAAAACCTACCCTTATTTCACCGTTGAAGTCTCTTCGAAGTCTCATCCTTTCTATACAGGTAAGCAACGAGTGATTCAAAAAGAGGGTCGTGTGGCGAACTTTAGACGTCGTTTCGGTCAGTTTGAAAAAGGAGACCAATAGATGAAAGTAGTGAAATCATTAAAGAGTGCCAAGAGTCGTCATCCTGACTGCCAGATCGTAAAACGTCGTGGGCGACTCTATGTGATATGTAAATCGAACCCAAGGTTTAAAGCAGTGCAAAAATAGTGCGACGGATGTTTGAGGTTGGTTTAAAAATCGTCAATTGACTCTTTTTTCTCAACAAGGGTTTTAATCGTCCAAGATGGTGTGCAATAGGTCACTCTCATCTTGGGCGCTTTCCTATCACCCTGAATCGAATCAAGAGGTTAGATTTTGTTTCATTCTGATAGTAAATGCGTGGCATTGAACTATAATTCTGGGTTTTGATTTAAAATTAGCCACGTTTGCTAATTTTTTGTTTATTTTTAGTTAAATTGAATTGGGTGTTACACACTTTGTAACATTTTGAATTTCTAATTGAGAGTTTTGTCGAGTAATCTCTGCCGGCATTTGGAACATTTTTGTCACATTTGCACAGGAATAACTACAAGGAGGGAACAGATGAGTTCATCTGCTTCGATTAAACAAAACTCGCCAAAAAAGCCGCTGTTTACACGCTTTCTTGATACTGTTGAATATTTGGGGAACCTTTTACCCCACCCAATCACTCTTTTCGCCATCTTCTGTTTAGCGATCCTAGTTACATCAGGCATTGCTGGTTACTTTGAAGTTTCTGTTATGGACCCTCGCCCAGAAGGCGCTAAGGGCCGTGCAGCAGATGGTATGATTCATGTTGTGAGCCTGCTTAACGCCGAAGGTCTCCAACTGATCGTTACTAACCTAGTTAAAAACTTTGTTGGTTTTGCACCGTTAGGTACAGTACTTGTTGCTATGTTAGGTGTGGCAATCGCAGAGCACTCTGGCCTTCTATCAGCTGCAATGCGCGGCATGGTAATGGGTGCGTCAAAGCGCATGGTTACAGTAACGGTAGTCTTCGCTGGTATCATTTCAAATACCGCGTCTGAGCTTGGCTATGTGGTTCTAATCCCACTAGCTGCAATGCTATTCCACTCTTTAGGTCGTCACCCTCTTGCTGGTCTTGCAGCAGCGTTTGCTGGTGTTTCTGGTGGTTACTCTGCGAACCTACTGATTGGTACCGTTGACCCGCTACTTTCTGGTATTACTGAAACCGCAGCACAAATGATTGATCCGACTTATACAGTTGGTCCAGAAGTTAACTGGTACTTCATGTTTGTGTCGACGTTCTTTATTGCTGCAATGGGTGCGTTTGTTACTGAGAAAATTGTTGAGCCTAAGCTTGGCAAATACAATGATGAGGAAGCCTCGGAAGATCTGTCAAACGACTCTATGGGTAAACTGACGGATATTGAAAAGAAAGGTCTTAAATTAGCTGGTCTTGCTGTTGTTGTCGTTTCGGCGCTTCTTGCTTGGACGATTGTTCCTGCAGATGGTGTACTTCGTTCAGATGCGGGTACCGTTGCTGGTTCGCCATTCCTTAAGAGTATCGTAGCGTTTATCTTTGTCTTCTTTGCCATCCCAGGCTTTGTTTACGGCAAAGTAACGGGCACGATGAAGACGGATCGCGACGTGATCGATGCGATGGCTAAATCGATGTCTTCTATGGGTATGTACATTGTGTTGGTGTTCTTCGCTGCTCAGTTTGTTGCATTCTTTAAGTGGACTAACTTTGGTCAGGTATTTGCTGTTGCAGGTGCTAACTTCCTACAAGATATTGGTCTGACAGGCCCAATGTTGTTCTTCGCATTCATCTTGATGTGTGGCTTCATTAACCTAATGATCGGCTCAGCGTCGGCTCAGTGGGCAGTAACAGCACCTATCTTTGTTCCAATGCTAATGCTAGTGGGTTATGCGCCAGAAACGATTCAAGCTGCATACCGTATCGGTGATTCGACCACCAATATCATTACACCTATGATGAGCTACTTTGGTCTTATTCTAGCCGTAGCGACTCGCTACATGAAGAATCTAGGTATTGGTACACTTATCGCGACTATGCTTCCTTACTCTATTTGTTTCATCGTAGGTTGGAGTCTGCTGTTCTATGTGTGGGTATTTGTCTTGGGTCTACCTGTAGGTCCAGGTGCGGCAACGTATTACACACCTTAACCACGATACAGATATTGGTTAATTTCAAAGCCAGAGCATTCGCTCTGGCTTTTTTGTCAATGATGATTCGTGCAATTTGAGTTGACAAATGAATGCGGTGAACTTTACTTACCTCTATAGCAGTGAGTTCGGAGGTTAAATGAAAATCAGACAGTGGTATCTCTTGCGGCTAAACGGCGCTTAACAGAATCGCTCAACTCTTTTGAGTTTCTTTGTTCATGATTCGACGTATCGCGTTATCTGCATTGTTTTTTGGGCTCGCTTTTAACGTTCGTAGTGAAGCGCCAATTCAACTCGTTACCCTTGAATACCCACCGTATATTGTCAGCCACGAAGATGAACTATCCGGAGTGGCGGTCGAATTAGTAGAAGCGGTATTTAAACAACTCAATGTTCCAATTTCTATCGAAGTATTGCCATGGGCTAGGGCATTAAGTAATGTCCAATTTGGTCGAGCCGATGCAATTTTTACAGCATTTAAAAATCCACAAAGAGAACAGTTTGCCGATTTTAGTCACCAGATATTGTTCACACAAAACATCAGCTTAGTCGTGAAGACAAACAGTAATATCTCTAGTGACTTATTCTTAACCTCTGATTTATCCAATTCAACTATCTGCGTTGTTAACCGAGTGAGTTACGGCGCAAGAATGGACGCTTTACTTGCAGAGAGCCGTTTCAAAATGGTTTTTAGGCGTAACCATACTCGCGACTGTGCACATCTGGTGAGAACCGGACGGGCAGATATATGGGTGAATAACAGTTTTGGTGCTCGAAGTATCATTGCTAGTGAGGGGATGGATAAGGTGTTAGAAATCCTCTCTCCTCCTATTGAAGCGACACCCAGCTATATCGCTTTTTCTAAGTTGAGGGAACATGCTTGGCTGCGAGAGCGATTCGACGAGGCATTGCGAGAAATGAAACAAGATGGTCGCTATGAAGCCATTATTGATAACTATTTTGAACGTATCAAAAAGCCGGAACAAAAATAAAAGGGCTGACGAATCTCGTCAGCCCTTAGCGAATGTTTAAGCGAGTTGTGGATTACCAGCCTTTAACTACACCACCTTGGAAGATGTCTGATGCTGCGTTGTACACTTCTTCAGTTTGGTAAGACTTAACGAAGTTTTGTACGTTTTCAGCTTGGACATTGTCTTCACGAGCGACGATAAGGTTTACGTATGGAGACTCTTTGTCTTCAACGAAGATACCGTCTTTTTGTGGTGTCAGATTGATTGAGCTCGCGTATGTAGTGTTGATCACTGAAAGTGCAACGTCATCAAGTGAACGTGGTAGTTGAGCCGCATCAAGTTCTACAATTGTGATGTTTTTTGGGTTTTCAACGATATCACGAACCGTTGCTAGTAGACCGACGTCTTCGCGAAGTTTCAGAAGACCTTGTTGCTCAAGAAGCAGTAAAGAACGACCAAGGTTTGTTGGATCGTTTGGTACCGCAATACGAGCACCATCTTGGATCTCTTCAACAGATGTTACTTGCTTAGAGTAACCTGCAATCGGGTAAACAAAGGTGTTACCCGCAATTGTCAGTTTGTAACCGCGGTCTGCTACTTGCTGATCAAGGTATGGTTTATGTTGGAATGCATTGATATCGATTGAACCGTCATCCAACGCTGCATTTGGTGTTACGTAATCGGTGAAAGTCACTAACTCAACCTCTAGGCCGAATTTTTCTTTAGCCACTTTTGCTGCTACTTCAGCAACTTGTGCTTCAGCACCTGCCATAACACCAACTTTGATTTTGCTTGTGTCTGCTTCTTTATCGCCACAACCTGCCAGAACCAGTGCAGACGCTGCTGCAGCGATAGCCAAAATACCTTTAAGACTGAATTTCATCACTATCTCCTTATAAATAAAATCTGTGATTAACGTTTAATTTATTATTAACGGTGATCGACGCGACGCACAATCGCATCACCAATAGATTGAATAATTTGTACCAGTACGATGAGCATGACGACTGTCACTGCCATGATCACCACATCGTAGCGGTGGAATCCGTAGCGAATGGCTACGTCACCCAAACCTCCACCTCCGACCGTTCCCGCCATTGCAGAGTAACTCACTAGAGTGACTAGCGTGATAGTGACGGAGTTGACGATAGTTGGCATTGCTTCTGGGAGTAATACCTTTGAGATGATCTGCAACGGTGTCGCGCCCATAGACTGCGCAGCTTCGACAAGTCCCGTTGGGACTTCAAGCAATGCGCCTTCGATAAGACGAGCGACAAATGGAATCGCACCTATGGTCAAAGGAACAATTGCCGCTGTTGTGCCGATAAAGGTTCCCACTAATAACTTAGTGACTGGAATGATCGCTACCATCAAGACAAGGAATGGTACAGAGCGACCAATGTTTACGATGGCACCAAGCGCACTATTGAGCTTAGTGTTTTCGAGCAGGCCATCTTTTTTAGTCGTGTGTAAAACAACGCCTAACGGGATGCCTATTGCAAAGCCGACAATACCAGCGACAGCGACCATATAGAGAGTTTCAAGTGTTGCGCCAATAAGTAGGTTGCTGTTTAAGTTCAGCCACTGTGAAATTTCATTAAAGGACATAACCCAGTACCTCTACTTTTACGTTGTGTTCGCGCAGGAATTCAATGGCACCATTATCGTCTTGTTCGTTGCCGAACAGCTCGGCGACCATCATGCCAAACTTAACGCCGCCAGCGTAATCGAGATCGGAACTCAAAATGCTGACATCAATATTGAATTTACGAGCAATCTGGCTCATGAGTGGTGCATCAACAGTCGCGCCAGTAAACTCTAAACGCACTAGTGGGTAGCTGTTCTCAACGCGCGTGTCCTGTAGACGAGCTTGGTAATCTTCAGGAATAGAAAGATCCAATGTTGAACGAATAAACTGGTGAGCTAGCTCGGTTTTAGGGTGCGCGAAGATCTCACCAACACTGCCTTTCTCTACCAATTCACCACCCCCAATAATAGCTACTTGGTGGCAAATACTTTTCACAACATCCATCTCGTGAGTGATCAGGAGAATGGTGATGTTGAGCTTGCGGTTAATCTCTCTGAGCAGCTCTAAAATAGACTGAGTTGTCGCTGGATCTAGTGCACTGGTGGCTTCATCACATAAAAGTACTTTAGGATCGCAAGCCAGTGCGCGAGCGATGGCAACACGCTGCTTTTGACCACCGCTAAGGTTAGCAGGGTAGCTTTCGTGTTTATCTTCAAGGCCTACCAACTTAAGTAGCTCAGTCACTTTTTGGTTGATATGCGCTTTATCTTTGCCCGCGAGCTCTAACGGTAGTGCCACGTTGTCATACACAGAGCGTGACGACAGCAGATTAAAATGCTGGAAGATCATCCCAATATTACGACGAGCTTCACTCAACTGAGATTTAGACAGCTTAGTGAGATCCACGCCATCAACCACGATCGAGCCTGTCGTTGGTGCTTCTAGCATGTTGACACAACGAATAAGCGTACTTTTCCCTGCTCCTGATGAGCCAATAACACCAAAGATTGTTCCTTGAGGAATATGAAGGTTTATCTCTTTCAAGGCGTGAATTTCCTTAGTGCCTTGGAAGAAAACCTTATTAACTTGATTAATTTCAATCATCGAGAAACCCACTATCAGATTGGATGAGCAGCAGAAGATTATTTTGAGCCACATCTCATTTACTAGAGGATGCTATGGGTTTGCGTGATTGGTGTCAATAGATATTTTTACGTCTAGACGTCTAAACGTATTTTTTGCCCAATCGTTTAGTAATTAGATAGTGATGAAAGAAATAAAGCGTGCAATAATTCTTATTAATCAAAGCAAAAACGAGAAGCATATTTTGGCAAAACCTGCAGTCTTTCTAGACCGAGATGGCGTAATCAACGTTGACCACGGCTATGTGCATGACGAACACGATTTTGAGTTTATTGAAGGTGTGTTTGAAGCGACGAAAAAGCTCCAAGAGATGGGCTATCTGCTTGTCCTTGTGACTAACCAGTCTGGTATTGCACGTGGTATGTTCAGTGAAGATCGTTTTCTATCACTAACTCAGTGGATGGATTGGAATTTCGTTGATAATGGCGTTGAGCTAGATGGGATCTATTACTGCCCTCACCATGCAGAGCAAGGTCAGGGTAAATATAAGGAAGATTGTGATTGTCGTAAGCCAAAACCTGGGATGTTTATCTCTGCTCGTGACTTTTTAAACATTGATATGGCCAACTCAGTGATGGTTGGTGATAAGGCGGAAGACATGATGGCGGCTGACGCTGCTGGTGTCGGAACTAAGATTCTTGTTCGTACTGGCAAACCAGTGACTGAGAAAGGTGAAGCGTTAGCCTCAGTGGTACTCGATAGCATTAAGCAAGTACCAGACTATCTCGTCAAGTAAACAAAATCAGGTTGTCCGCTGTAATCTTGTCAGGAGGGAATCATGAAATCTAGAGTGTTACTCACGGCGATGATTGGACTCGTTTTAACAGCGTGTTCCTATAATGCTGTAGAGCGTGATAGTGCCTATCAAGGTGATTTCGAGTTTTATCAGTGCAGTGCAGATAAAACCTTCAAAGTCGCCTTTATGCCCAATCAACCTTTGGCATTACTGAGGTTACCAGAGCATGACTATAGACTGGTTCAAGTTCCTTCTGGCTCAGGGACAAAATACATTCTTGATGATGGCACGGCGCAGACCCTCAACCCAGTAACCCTCTTTACTAAGGGCAGTGAAGCTCGCTTAGAGCTAGGGCGTGTCGTGTATAAAAATTGTATCAGCCAATAAATGTGTTCGGATAGTATTAAGGAGGCGTTCGCCTCCTTTTAACATTTAACTATTAGACCCAATAAATAACCTATGAGCAAAAAATTAACCATTCTTGATATAGCTAAGCTGTCTGGTGTCGGTAAGTCGACGGTGTCTCGCGTCTTGACCAATGATCCTAAGGTGAAGCCTGAAACTCGAGCCAAAGTTGAGCAGGTGATTCAAGAGTGTGGTTATGTGCCATCAAAATCTGCACAAGCCATGCGTGGAGGCAGCCAGAAGGTGGTTGGGGTCATCATATCTCGCCTCGATTCGCCATCAGAAAATAAAGCCGTCGGCAGCATGCTAAGTACCTTATACGATGCAGGCTATGATGTTGTTATTATGGAGAGCCAGTTTGATCGCGAGAAAACCAATGAACATCTCGATGTCCTGAAAAAACGAAATGTAGATGGTGTTATTGTGTTTGGCTTTAGCGATTTCGATATTTCCAAGCTGGCGAGCTGGAAAAACTGCTCAGTCGTTATTGCCATGGATACAGATCAAGTCTCTTCTATCAACTACGACAACACGCAAGTGATCACCAAAGCTCTGGAATATTTGCAGAAAAAGTCACTCCAACACATCGCATTTATCGGAGTCTCACCGAGCGATAAAACAACGGGAAAGCTACGTTTAGAGGCATACCTAAATTGGTGTGAACAGCACGCAATTAAAGCCCATTATCAAACAGGACAACTCAATCATGAAAGTGCCTATTTACTGGTTGATAGCGTACTCGACGCCCGAACAGAAGCGATTGTTTGTGCCAGTGATACGTTGGCACTTGGTGTGATAAAACGCCTTCAAGAGCTCGACAGAGAAGATGTCGTGGTGACAGGGGTAGGGGGAAATGAACTACTTTCTTTCCTTTTTCCAAAAGTCTTTAGCATTGATCCAGGTTATTCCCTTGCGGGAGAAAAAGCCGCTAATTTATTGATCTCTCAAATAAATGGTGAGCTGAAACAGGTTCATATCACTCAGCAGCCGCTTGCTCTCTAAGCCGTTATTTTCAAAGTGAATTAAAATTATACTGTGATCTCATTCAATTAATGGGACTGTTCCCATTTTTATCTAGTATTGGATCTGACAATATAATAAGCATAAATGGGAACATTCCCATAATTATAAAAGCAGGTCAGTTTGTAAGTCTGATGTTGATTTAGACATGAATGAGAATCCAATTAGGGTGGACATGGATATGAGTAAGATTGCGAAACAAGAAGTTGAGCGTCTGATTGAGTTAGTCGGTGGACGCGACAATATCGCGAGCGTAAGCCACTGTTTAACGCGTCTTCGCTTTGTACTAAACAATACTGAGCAAGCCGATGAGAAAGCATTAGAAGCGCTGCCAATGGTAAAAGGTTGCTTTACCAATGCGGGGCAGTTTCAAGTGGTTATCGGTACTGAAGTCGATGAAGTGTATAAAGTTCTGATTGAACTGACCGGACAAAAAGCGGCATCGAAAGATGAGGCTAAACTCGCGGCTCGCCAAAACATGAACATCCTAGAACGTGGAATCTCCCATTTAGCTGAAATTTTTGTTCCGCTTCTACCTGCGATTATTACGGGTGGTTTAATTTTAGGCTTCCGTAATGTCATTGGTGACATCAAGATGTTTGATGGCCAGACTCTGACTGAAATCAGTCAATTTTGGGCAACGGTACACAGCTTCTTGTGGTTAATTGGCGAAGCTATTTTCTTCTTCCTTCCCGTTGGTGTGTGTTGGTCTACGGTGAAAAAGCTGGGTGGTACACCGATTTTAGGCATCACATTGGGTGTGACGCTTGTCTCTCCTCAATTGATGAATGCGTATTTGATTGGTAAGCAAGTACCAGAAGCATGGGACTTCGGCCTCTTTGTCATTGAGAAGGTGGGTTATCAAGCTCAGGTTATCCCTGCGATGTTAGCGGGTGTTGCACTCGCCTTTATCGAAACCAATTTGAAACGTATTGTTCCGTCTTACCTCTACCTAGTTGTTGTCCCATTTGTATCCATTATCGTTTCTGTGGTTCTGGCGCACTCGCTAATTGGTCCATTTGGTCGAGTTCTGGGTGATGGTGTGGCTTTTGCCGCAAAAGCAGCAATGACGGGTGACTTTGCAGTCATTGGTTCAATGGTATTTGGTTTCCTCTATGCGCCACTCGTTATCACGGGTATTCACCATACGACCAATGCCGTGGATCTTCAGTTGATGCAAGATCTTGGTGGTACCCCTATCTGGCCTTTGATTGCTCTGTCAAACATCGCTCAGGCCTCAGCAGTTGTTGGAATCATTATCATCAGTAAAAAACATGGCGAACGTGATATCTCGGTACCAGCAGCAATCTCTGCATACCTAGGTGTCACGGAACCCGCAATGTACGGTATTAACCTTAAATACAAGTTCCCTATGCTTAGTGCCATGATTGGTAGTGCAGTTGCCGCGGCAATCTGTGGTAGCGCTGGCGTGATGGCAAATGGTATTGGTGTGGGTGGCTTACCTGGCATTCTCTCAATCCAACCACAGTTTTGGGGCATTTATGCTGTCGCGATGCTCGTCGCAATCGCTCTTCCAGCAGTGTTAACTCTGTTCTTCTATAAGCGCGCACAAATGAAGGGCGAATTGGAGCCTGTGAACGCGTAATTCAGCAATACATTTAGGAGCGGGCAGTCACCGCTCCTTTTTTTAAAGATTCAATTTTTATTTGGTAAGTGAGTTTAGAAATGACAGCTATGGCTAAAGATCCAAATTGGTGGAAAACCGCTTCGATCTATCAAATTTATCCCAAAAGTTTCTGTGATAGCGGAAGTAAGGGAACGGGAGATATTCAAGGCATTATTTCTAAGCTCGACTATCTAAAGCGCCTTGGTGTCGATGCAATCTGGCTGACTCCAATTTACCCGTCACCAATGATTGATAATGGCTATGATATTTCGGATTACTACGCCATTAACTCAGATTTTGGCACTATGGCCGATTTTGATCAGTTGCTTGAGCAAGCCCATCAACGTGGTATTCGTATCATTATGGATATCGTCGTGAATCACACCTCAACTGATCACCACTGGTTCCAGTCTGCGTTGGGCGACAAGAACAGCCCATATCGTGACTACTATATTTGGCGAGATCCGGTTAATGGAGAGCGACCAAATAACTGGCAATCAAAATTTGGCGGAAGTGCTTGGGAACTCGATCAACAAACGGGACAGTATTTTCTGCATCTATTTGCTCAGCAGCAGGCCGATCTGAACTGGGAGAACCCTCAGGTTCGCGCTGAAGTCAAACAGGTGATCAGCTTCTGGGCTGAAAAAGGGGTCGATGGCTTCCGTCTTGATGTGATTAACCTGATTTCTAAGCAGCAAGACTTTCCGAACGATGATATTGGTGATGGACGTCGTTTTTACACCGACGGTCCTCGTGTTCATGAATATCTCCGAGAGATCAGTTCAGCGGTATTTCAAAAGTATGGCAGCGTTACCGTTGGTGAGATGTCTTCGACAACACTGGAGCATTGTCAGCAATACTCGTCATTAGATAACAAAGAGTTGTCGATGGTGTTCAACTTCCACCATTTGAAAGCGGATTACCCAAATGGAGAAAAGTGGACCAAGGCGCCTTTTGACTTTATCCAGTTAAAACAAATTTTCAACCACTGGCAAACGGGTCTTAATGGCAAAGGGTGGGGGGCGCTATTCTGGTGTAACCATGACCAACCTCGAGTGGTGAGCCGTTTAGGTAATGATCAACTGTATCGGGTTGAATCCGCAAAAATGTTAGGCGCATCAATACACATGATGCAGGGGACGCCTTATATTTATCAAGGCGAAGAGATTGGAATGACCAATCCTGGCTATACCCGCATTGATCAGTACCGTGATGTTGAAAGTACCAATATGTACGACATTATGGTCAATCAGCAAGGCGTCTCACACGACGATATGATGGCTATTCTGGCACAAAAGTCTCGCGACAATTCCCGCACACCAATGCAGTGGAATGATGATAAGTTTGCTGGTTTCTCCAAAACGACACCGTGGCTAGAAGTGGCAGAAAACTACCGTGAAGTGAATGCCAAGTCGGCCGTAGAGGACGAAAACTCGGTCTTTTATTTCTATCACAAGCTGATTGAGTTACGTAAAGAGTGGGATGTGATCACGACAGGTGATTATCTGGACCTTTACCCGAATCATGAAGCGATATTCGGTTATCGACGTCAAACCCAAACCGCCACTTTGATCTGTCTAAACAACTATTATGGTCAAGAGACAGAGTGTATCTTGCCTGACAACTTCGATGTGTCACGTGCTAGGTACCTGTTGGCTAACTATGCTGAGCTTAGACCGCAGGTAGACAAGGTGCAGAAACTCAGACCTTACGAAACACGTATTATTTTAGTGGAAAGCTAACACCCCCTAGTCGTGTTTGCTTCATCAGATCCTATTGGTTCTGATACTTGCCCCGCATTGTCGGGTTTTTTTTGTTGGATTCTTAATAGATAGAGATGGATGTGACTTTGTAGAGACGAAAAAAAACCAGCTCGATGAGCTGGTTTCTTCAATATGGTGGAGGGGGACGGATTCGAACCATCGAAGGCAGTGCCAGCAGATTTACAGTCTGATCCCTTTGGCCACTCGGGAACCCCTCCAAGGTATTTTTATACTTAACTGATGTTTTCCCAACACGTTAATCAAGTGTTTCTCACAGTTTATCCAGAGGTTTATTCACCGTAAGGCTAAGTGTAAGAAGAATATGGTGGAGGGGGACGGATTCGAACCATCGAAGGCAGTGCCAGCAGATTTACAGTCTGATCCCTTTGGCCACTCGGGAACCCCTCCAGGGTATTTTTATACTTAACTAATGTTTTCCCAACACGTTAATCAAGTGTTTCTCACAATCTATCCCAAGGTTATTCACCAAAGTCAGATTCCAAGAAGAAATATGGTGGAGGGGGACGGATTCGAACCATCGAAGGCAGTGCCAGCAGATTTACAGTCTGATCCCTTTGGCCACTCGGGAACCCCTCCAGGGTGTTTTCTATTCTCATTAAGGAATAGCTTAAGTAATGTTTTCCCAACACATTGCTCAAGTGCGGAGCGCATCATAGCAAACTCGTAAATGCTGTAAAGACTTTTCTTGTATTTTTGAATTGAATGATGCCTTTTTGGACAAAGGAGCTAGGAAATGAGCATAAAGCTCAAACAATCAACGGCTTCACTTACAGAATATTTCTCGCTCTTTACATTACTTGACGTTCATAATGGATTTTAGCGGATACAATATATCTAGTTTATCTATGCAGAATCTCACTATGAAAAATAAAATTGTTTTGAGTCTTTTGTCTCTGTCTATTCTTACAGCAGCACCACTCTCTTATGCAAAGAGGCAAGGACCTTCGACAGTTACAGTCGTCACTGAGCTTGTTCAAACACACAATGTCTCTCAGTCCCTTGTCTTGGTCGGTAAGTTGGAAGCTGAGCAATCGGTAGAGATCTCTACCGAAGTCGCCGGAAAAGTCGACACTATTGCTGTCAAAGCGAATCAAGCTGTGCGTCAAGGTCAAATGATCATTCAGCTTAATGATGATAAAGCTCGCGCTTCTGTCGCTGAGGCAAAAGCGTATTTGAAAGATGAACAACGTAAGTTGAAAGAATTCGAGCGTCTTGTTAAACGCAATGCCATTACGCAGACAGAGATCGATGCGCAAAAAGCCAGTGTGGAAATTGCTCAGGCTCGCCTAGATGCGGCCAACGCAAACCTTAAAGATCTTCATATTACCTCCCCGTTTGCAGGCACCGTTGGTTTTATCGATTTTAGTCGCGGGAAAATGGTGACGGCAGGCGAGGCGTTACTCACACTGGATAATCTATCCGTGATGCAGTTGGATCTTCAGGTGCCAGAGCGTTACCTGTCACAGCTCTCTGAAGGCATGAAAGTGACGGCGACTACGGCTGCTTGGCAGAATAAAGTGTTTGAGGGACAAGTTGTTGCTATTGACTCTCGTATTAACCAAGAAACGCTTAATCTTAGAGTGCGTATTCACTTTAGTAATCCATCCGAAGAGCTAAAACCCGGCATGCTGGTATCAGCCAATATGGATTTTCCTGCTATAGAAGCGCCAATTATTCCAGTCCAGGCTCTGGAGTATTCGGGCACTAAGCGTTACGTCTATGTTATTGATCAAAACAACAATGCTAAACGAACCGAGGTATTGCTGGGCGCTCGTGTCGACAATTTAGTGGTCATAGAGCAAGGATTATCGATTGGCGACAAAATTGTCGTGCAGGGCATAGTGAATATGCGTGATGGCGTAGTGGTTTCTGAGTTAGGTAGCGATGGCCGCCCTAAAGAGAAAGCAAAGCCGCAAGAAGGGGCTAACTAATGCTGCTGTCGGATGTTTCAGTTAAGCGACCCGTTGCCGCGGTTGTTTTAAGTTTGTTGTTGTGCGTTTTCGGTATTGTTTCCTTTAATAAGCTGGCCGTGCGAGAAATGCCGGACATTGAAAGTCCTGTTGTCTCTATTAGTACTCGTTACGAAGGTGCTTCGGCGACCATTATTGAAAGCCAGATAACCTCAGTACTAGAAGACCAACTGTCGGGTATCAGTGGTATTGATGAGATATCGTCGACAACCCGCAACAGTATGTCGCGTATTACCATCACTTTTGATCTTGGTTATGACCTTAATACGGGCGTGAGTGATGTTCGTGATGCCGTTGCCCGTGCGCAGCGTTCACTACCCGATGAAGCGGATGATCCCGTTGTGTTCAAAAACAACGGTTCAGGTGAAGCTTCACTCTATATCAACCTCAGTTCTTCTGAGATGGATAGAACTCAGTTAACGGACTACGTTGAACGCGTATTGATTGACAGGTTCAGTCTTATCTCAGGTGTCAGCTCTGTCGATATCTCGGGTGGCTTATACAAAGTTATGTACGTCAAGTTGAAGCCAGAACAGATGGCAGGCCGAGGCGTAACCACTTCTGATATTACTTCCGCTCTTCGTAGTGAGAATATTGAAAGCCCTGGAGGTGAAGTGCGTAACGATCAGATTGTGATGTCGGTACGTACGGCTCGTAGTTATAACAAGGCAGAAGATTTTGAGTATCTGGTGGTCAAGCGCGCATCAGATAACACACCTATCTACCTAAAAGATGTTGCTGATGTCTACATAGGTGCAGAAAACGAGAACTCGACTTTTAAGAGTGATGGTGTGGTTAACGTCAGTATGGGGATTGTGCCGCAGTCAGATGCCAACCCACTAGAAGTGGCGGACTTAGTTCATCAAGAAGTTGAAAACATCCAGAAGTTTCTACCGCAAGGCACTCGTTTAGCGATCGATTATGATTCGACAGTGTTCATTGAACGCTCGATTGCAGAAGTGTACAGCACCTTGTTTATTACCGGTGGTTTAGTCATCTTAGTGCTCTACATCTTTATTGGTCAGGCAAGGGCGACCCTTATCCCTGCGGTAACCGTTCCTGTCTCTTTGATTTCATCGTTTATCGCGGCTTACTATTTTGGTTTCTCGATTAACTTGATTACCTTGATGGCGTTGATTCTATCGATTGGTCTGGTTGTCGATGATGCTATCGTTGTTGTAGAGAACATTTTCCATCATATCGAAAATGGTGAAAAGCCATTGCTTGCGGCATACAAAGGGACCCGCGAAGTGGGTTTTGCGGTTATAGCTACCACGTTGGTTTTGGTTATGGTGTTCCTGCCTATCTCTTTTATGGACGGCATGGTAGGTCTGCTATTTACTGAGTTTTCTGTTTTGCTTGCGATGTCGGTGATTTTTTCTTCGCTCATCGCATTGACGTTGACACCTGTTTTGGGAAGTAAACTGCTTAAAGCGAACGTCAAACCGAATCGATTTAATCTGTTTATTGACCAAATATTTGGTCGTTTGGAGTTGCTATACCGTCGAGTATTGAAAGGGGCATTGAAATGGCAATGGGCTGCACCGCTGATTATTGTCTCCTGTATCGGTGGCAGCTGGGGGCTGATGCAACAAGTACCTGCACAGTTAACACCCTCTGAGGACCGCGGCGTAATTTTTGCGTTTGTTCGTGGTGCCGATGCGACCAGTTACAATCGCATGGCGGCAAATATGGACATTGTCGAAGACAGACTAATGCCTCTGCTTGGGCAAGGTTTTCTGAAGTCTTTCAGTATCCAATCGCCTGCGTTTGGTGGCAATGCGGGGGATCAGACCGGCTTCGTTATTATGATTTTGGAAGATTGGAATGATCGCCAAGTCACAGCACAGCAGGCGTTAGGTGAAGTGCGTAAGGCGTTGGCTGGCATGGCGGATGTGCGCGTGTTCCCATTTATGCCAGGATTTAGAGGGGGGTCAAGTGAACCTGTTCAATTCGTACTTGGCGGTTCCGATTACAGTGAACTGAAAACCTGGGCTGAGAAATTGGAGCAGATCGCGGAAGACTCTCCGTATATGGAAGGCAGCGACATTAACTACTCTGAGAAAACACCTGAGCTGGTGGTGAGCGTAGACAAACAGCGTGCGGCTGAACTAGGGATCAGCGTACAAGACATTTCCGATACTTTGGAGATCATGCTGGGCGGTAAGAGCGAGACGACCTTTGTCGAACGAGGTGAAGAGTATGATGTTTATCTGCGTGGTGATGAAAATAGCTTTAACAATGCGTCAGACTTGAGCCAAATCTACATGCGTACATCATCAGGCGAACTTGTTACGCTTGATGCGGTAACGAAGATTGAAGAAGTGGCTTCGTCGATTCGACTCTCTCACTACAACAAGCAAAAAGCGGTCACGATAACAGCGAACTTATCGGACGGTTACACTCTTGGTGAGGCGCTCGATTTCCTTGACCAGCAAGCGATTGAACTACTACCTAGTGATATTTCAGTTAGCTATTCTGGGGAATCGAAAGATTACAAAGAGAACCAATCGAGCATTCTATTGGTGTTTGCGTTAGCACTTTTAGTCGCGTATCTGGTACTGGCCGCGCAGTTTGAAAGCTTTATAAACCCATTGGTGGTGATGTTTACGGTTCCTATGGGGGTATTCGGTGGTTTTCTTGGTCTATTTCTGATGGGGCAGGGACTGAATATCTACAGCCAGATCGGAATGATTATGCTTATCGGCATGGTCACTAAGAACGGTATTTTGATTGTAGAGTTCGCTAACCAACTGCGTGACCGTGGGATTGAGTTCGAAAAAGCGATTCTTGATGCCTCTTCGCGTCGTTTACGCCCGATTATGATGACCGCATTCACCACATTAGCGGGAGCGATACCGTTGATTCTCTCGACGGGTGCTGGTTATGAGAGCCGTGTTGCGGTAGGGACAGTGATATTCTTCGGTATGGGCTTTGCGACCTTTGTTACCTTGTTTGTCATTCCTGCAATGTATCGTCTGATTTCGCAAGGCACACAATCACCTGGTCATGTTGAGGCTGAACTGAATAAAGAGTTAAGCCATGATGTGAAAGCGAGAAGCTCACATGGTGAATTGAACTAAATAACGCAATAAGCCCGCGAGTGATCGCGGGCTTAATTGTATTTGTAGTAGAAGTTAACGACTAACCGTAAGTCACCGAGTAGCGAGTTGGTTTGTGGTTCATTGCTAAGACAAGATTTAGAGCGACAGCCCCGAGAATCGATAAACCAATCACTTCTGGAGAGACAAAAAAGAACGAAGCAAAAAGAATCGCACAATCTATAGCCAGCTGAGACTTACCCACTGAAATGCCGAATTTGTCCTGAATGAACAGGCACAACACATTGAAGCCCCCCAAACTCGAACGATGGCGAAAAAGAATCAGCATCCCTAATCCCATCAAAAGACCTCCAGCGATCGCGCAGTAGACTTGGTTGATGGTCTCTAGAGTGATGACTAAATAGAGGTGATCAGTAATTAGTGACACAAGAGCACCAGAAATCGCACTATTAATTGCAAATCGAGTACCGAAACGCTTCCATGCTAATAAATAGAATGGACAGTTGGCAATAAAGTACAGAGTGCCGAGTGAAAAATGGGTCATCTGGCTGGTTAAAAGTGCCAGTCCTGCTGTGCCTCCAGTCAACAGTGATGCTGATTGGAGGAAAAAGAAGCCTTGGGCGACTAAAAAGGTGCCGGTCAAAATTGCGACCCAATCTTCTCGTCTTGAGTGTTTTTCCATCAATTTGAAATTTAACAAGTAAATAATGGCGTGCATACTATTTAAAAAAATAGGATTTCGGTAGCTTGAGAGTGAAATTTAAGGTAAACCTATGTAATTATCGTTTTACGGGGTGTAAAGGATGGAATTGACACTTAGCTGGCGAAATGTTCGGATAAGTGCTCAACATGAGATTCCCTGTAAAGCATTATGAAAAAACTGCATGAGAAAAACTGAAATTTTCTCTTTATGACAAAGATCAAATTATGTAGAATGCGCGTCATTAGCTTGATGCAAACGTTTGCGTGAGTGTCAAAGGTCGGTTTTTTTTGCAATTTAAAGTCTCAATCTGAGTCAGGAGATACAGATGCTAAAGCGTGATATGAACATCGCAGATTACGATGCGGAACTGTTCGCAGCAATTCAAGAAGAAACTCTTCGCCAGGAAGAACACATTGAACTTATTGCTTCAGAAAACTACACAAGTCCACGTGTAATGGAAGCGCAAGGTTCTCAGCTTACAAATAAGTACGCTGAAGGTTACCCAGGCAAGCGCTACTACGGTGGCTGTGAGTACGTTGATAAAGCTGAATCTCTGGCAATTGATCGTGCATGTCAGCTATTTGGCTGTGAATACGCAAACGTACAGCCTCACTCAGGCTCACAGGCAAACAGTGCTGTTTACATGGCTCTACTTAACCCTGGTGATACTGTTCTTGGTATGAGCTTAGCGCACGGTGGTCACCTTACACACGGTTCTCCAGTCAACTTCTCTGGTAAACACTACAACGTTATTCCTTACGGTATCGACGAAGCTGGTCAAATCAACTACGACGAAATGGAAGCACTTGCTCTAGAACACAAACCGAAGATGATCATCGGTGGTTTCTCTGCTTACTCACAGATCGTAGATTGGGCTCGCATGCGTCAAATCGCAGATAAAGCAGGCGCGTACCTATTTGTCGATATGGCTCACGTTGCGGGTCTAATCGCAGCGGGCGTATACCCAACGCCTGTACCACACGCTCACGTTGTCACTACAACAACGCACAAAACGCTAGCAGGTCCACGTGGTGGTCTTATCCTGTCTAACGCGGGTGAAGAGATGTACAAAAAACTCAACTCAGCTGTCTTCCCTGGTGGCCAAGGTGGCCCGTTAATGCATGTTATCGCTGGTAAAGCGGTTGCATTCAAAGAAGCGATGGAGCCAGAGTTTAAAGAGTACCAAGCTCGCGTAGTTAAAAACGCGAAAGCAATGGTTGCTCAGTTCCAAGAGCGCGGCTACAAGATCGTTTCTAACGGTACTGAAAACCACCTATTCCTTGTTGACCTAATTGACAAAGATATTACAGGTAAAGATGCAGATGCAGCACTAGGTGCAGCAAACATTACAGTTAACAAGAACTCTGTACCAAATGACCCTCGTAGCCCGTTTGTCACGTCTGGTATCCGTGTTGGTTCTCCTGCAATCACTCGTCGTGGTTTCACTGAAGAAGACGCAAAAGAGCTAGCAAACTGGATGTGTGATGTTTTAGATAACATCGGTAATGAGGAAGTTATCGCAGCAACGAAAGCGAAGGTGCTCGATATCTGTAAGCGTCTACCAGTTTACGCATAATGGTTCTGCCTGACTTGGTCTATTTTGTTGTCAAAGGTGCTCATTTACTAGCGCAAACTCCGCACCTTTTCCTCGAGCTAGAACCAATACAGTGAGAAAACAAAAAGGGCCGATGTTGTTACATCGGCCCTTTTTATTGTTCATTTCCCGTTACTTAGGTAGGCTAAGAAGAGTGCCAGACTTACATTTGAACGAGTAATACTTACTGCTTTCGTTGAATTTACCTAAGCCTTCACCGTCACAGTAGTCGATATTAATGTCACGCATCGTTTCCAGCGTGCTTTCATTCGTCAGTGCGAATTTAGAACCGTCAGAGCAAACAATGCGTACGCGACCGTCATCACTCACTGAGTAGATATCCACTTCGGTATTGCAAAGCTCAAATGAAGCTTCTCGAAAATTGTCTTGCTCGGTATTTGAAGCACAGCCAGCAGACAGGGCCGCCAGAGTCATTGCCGCTAGTCCAAACTTTTTCATACTAGTTCCTTGGAATACGCTTAGTAGTAATGGTTGTAGGTTAAGCCTATCGAAGTGTAGTGATTCATTCAACAACCGATAACAAAAAGGGTCGACTTATTATGTCGACCCTTGCCACAAAATTGACTTACTCTAGCTCACCTCTAAACCTTGAGCCTGAAGGTCTGCATGGTACGACGAGCGCACAAATGGTCCACATGCTGCATGTGTGAAACCAAGCTCTAGAGCAATTTCTTTTAACTCATCAAACTCTGATGGAGGCACGTAGCGTTCAACAGGTAAATGGTGGCGGCTTGGTGCAAGGTATTGACCCAATGTCAGCATAGTGACACCGTGTGCACGAAGGTCTTTAAGAACCTCAATGATCTCTTCTTTCGTCTCACCAAGACCCATCATCAAACCAGACTTAGTTGGAATGCTAGGATGCTGTTCTTTGAATTTTTTCAATAACTCCAGTGACCACTTGTAGTTCGCTCCTGGACGCGCTTTACGATAAAGGCGAGGTGCTGTTTCAAGGTTGTGGTTGAAGACATCTGGCGGGTTATCTTTAAGAAGTTCAAGGGCGATATCCATGCGACCACGGAAATCAGGAACCAAGGTTTCAATCTTGATGTTAGGGTTGAGAGCACGAATTTCACGGTTACAGTCTGCAAAATGCTGAGCGCCGCCATCACGAAGATCATCACGGTCTACCGATGTGATCACCACATACTTCAGCTTCATGTCTTGGATTGTTTTTGCTAGTTTCTTTGGCTCATCATTTTCTGGAGCGAGTGGACGTCCATGGGCAACGTCACAAAACGGGCAACGACGAGTACAGATTGCACCAAGGATCATGAAAGTTGCTGTTCCGTGGTTAAAACATTCTGCTAGATTTGGACACGAAGCTTCTTCACAAACGGAGTGCAGGTTGTTTTTACGCATTGCAGATTTGATATCTTGAATACGTTGGCTGTCAGAAGGCAGTTTGATCTTCATCCATTCTGGCTTACGAAGAACTTCTTTCTGCTCGGTAGGCATGTTCTTTACCGGGATCAGAGCCATTTTGTCAGCGTCGCGGTACTTAACGCCTTTTTCCATTTGGATTGGTTTACTCATGCTTCTCTTACTTCTCGTTGTTGCTTGCCGATTTTGCGGCTGTATCTAGTTCTACGTGGTCATAACCAAGTAAAGTCACCAGTTCTTCGACTAGCTTTGTCTCAACTTGAGCGATATCGTCAGGCCCACCTAATTGGCTGACTTGTACCATCTCCATACCTGCATAACCACATGGGTTGATGCGTAGGAAAGGTGACAAGTCCATGTTGACGTTTAGTGCCAAGCCGTGGAATGAACAACCTTTACGAATTCTAAGCCCTAAGGAACAAATCTTTTTGCCATCGACGTAGACACCAGGGGCATCAGGTCGAGCAGCGGATTCGATATTGTATGCTTTTAGAGTGTTGATTACGAGGTTCTCGATATGTGTAACGAGTTCTCTAACACCTAGCTTTTTACGACGAAGGTTGATAAGAAAATAAGCGACCAGTTGTCCGGGTCCATGGTAGGTGACTTGCCCACCACGATCGCTTTGAACGACCGGAATATCCCCTGTGTTTAACAGGTGTTCAGCTTTGCCGGCTTGTCCTTGTGTGAAGACAGGGTTGTGTTCGACAAGCCATACTTCATCAGGCGTTTCTTCTGTTCGATTGTCAGTGAAATCGTGCATCGCTTGCCAGATAGGCTTATAGTCCTGTCTACCAAGATGTTTCACAACAAGCAGGTTTTGCATTCCGCTCTTCCATCGTCGGTTAGTAAAGTGGAAAGATTATAAACTGCTTCTGGTTATTGAACTATATGCCAGTAACACATTTTTAACCCTAGAGTTTTTGCAGGATATTTATCTAATTGATATCTAAAAAGAAAGCAGCTTTCGCTGCTTTCAATAAAATTTGAGTGTATTCAAATTTTTTATAGCACCATGCGCACGATGTCAATCTCACCAAGCTCTTTATAAAGCGTTTCAACCTGTTCAATCGAGGTTGCAGTGATGTTGATTGATACCGAGTGGTAATTTCCCTTAGCACTTGGTTTTACTGTTGGGCTGTAATCACCTGGAGCATGGCGTTGGATGACTTCAAGAACCTTTTCTGGTAGCTCTGGCTTAGCGTAGCCCATTACCTTGTATGTGAAAGAACAAGGGAACTCAAGCAGGTCTCTCAATTTTGCATCTGAGTTAATGTTCAGCATGTTGAAACTCCAAGTTGGAAAGTCGTTATTCGCAGCGCAGAATAGTACTGTCTATCTGAGATGAACTCAAGACGTGGCTCACGCTAGTCACTACTGAGATAAATAAAAAAAAGCCGCAAATTGGCGGCTTTTTTTGCTAAGTACATAGATTACAAGAAGCTTTTGAACAACATGACAATGTAATCCCATAGGCGGCTGAATAGGCTACCTTGTTCTACGTTTTCAAGAGCAAGTAGTGGGTACTCGGCAATATCTTCACCTTCTAGTTGATAGTATAGCTTACCAACTACGTCACCCTTCATTATTGGGGCTTCAAGCTCTTTTTCAAGGATAAAGCTAGCTTTGAGATTTTTCGCTTGTCCACGAGGTAAAGTCACATAGGTGTCTTGATCCAACCCAAGTGCCACAGTGTCCTTATTACCCATCCAGATTTTTTCTTCTACGAACGTTTCACCTGCTTTGTGAGGCGCGACTGTTTCGAAGAAACGGAAGCCGTAGCTGAGTAACTTCTTACTTTCTGATTTACGAGCGTTAGCGTCTTTAGTCCCCATCACGACGGCAACAAGGCGCATTTTACCCTCTGTTGCAGAGCTTACTAAGCTGTAACCAGCATTGCTTGTGTGGCCCGTTTTAATACCATCAACGTTCATGCTTTTATCCCAAAGCAGGCCGTTACGGTTGTATTGAGTAATGCCGTTGTAGGTGAATTTTTTCTCAGAGTAGATACGGTATTCTTCCGGTACGTCGCGAATAAGCGCAGTACCAAGTAGTGCCATATCGTAAGGTGTCGAGTAAAGATTCGCGTTGTCTAGGCCATGAACGTTGGCGAAGTGTGTGTCCTTCATACCAATTGTGTCAGCCCATGCGTTCATTAGATCAACAAATGCATCTTCAGATCCGGCAATATGTTCAGCCATAGCAACACAAGCATCATTGCCAGACTGGATAATGATTCCTCGGTTGAGGTCTTCTACTTTTACGGTAGTGCCGACTTCGATGAACATTTTCGATGAATCAGGGAAGTTTTTTGCCCAAGCGTTCTTGCTGATGGTGACATCGTCTTGCAGTGAGATGTTACCGCGTTCTAACTCTTGACCAATAACATAGCTGGTCATCATTTTCGTTAAGCTTGCTGGAGAGAGTTTTGTATTCATCTCTTTTTCAGCTAAAACTTTACCTGAATGATAATCCATCAAAACGTAGCCTTTAGCGGCGATTTGAGGCGCGTCTGGCATCACAATTGGTGATGCGAAGGCAGAAGATGCGATGGTTGCAGAAAGCGCAATAGAAGACGCAAAAACTGATTTAATTAGCGTTGTTTTTTTCATATTGACTACAGGTTTATCGTTAACTGTCCATATCTTAACAGAATCAATCTCTCAAACCAGTATAGGAATAGGGATACACTGGATTGAGGACTAGTGGGATTTAATGAAAGCACTGGTATAACCGAGTTCTTTCACTCTTTCTAGTGCTTTTTGGCTCGACATATAGTCGTCGAAAGGGCCCAAAAAGACGCGGTGTACATTACTACTCGAGTTGACGTAGCTTTTCACCGATAGCTTTTGACTTAAATCTCGCGCTAAAGTTTCAACGCGATCTTGATATTGTGAAGAGGCTACCTGAACGGCAAACTTAGTCAGGGAATCCTGTTTATTGGTTTGCGTTGGTTTATCGACCGTAATAACTTCGATGGCGACGTTGGCAGTACCCGTTTTAATCACATCTAATTTCGTTGCAGCTGCATAGCTCAGGTCAATGATACGGCCTGGGTGAAATGGACCACGGTCGTTGACGCGAACGATCGCTGTCTTTCCATTGTCTTTGTTTGTGACTTTGACATAACTAGGGATCGGCAACTCTTTGTGGGCAGCTGACATGGAATACATATCATAGACTTCGCCATTGGAAGTTAAGTGACCGTGAAATTTTTTACCATACCACGAAGCAATGCCTTCTTGTTTGAAGCCTTTAGGCTCTTTAATGATGGTGTAGCTATTGCCTCTTAGCGTGTAGTTACTGTTACCTCCTAAACTATAGGATTCGTATTGTGGAGTAGCATCTTCAATATGATCGACTGAAATTGGTGCATCAGGCGCAATGTCATCATCAATGGTGTAGCGTTTTGATGGTGCTGAAGAGCAGCCTGCCAAAACCGCACAAGTTGCAACAAGAGTAAGCAGTAGTCGCTTGTTTATCATTTAAATTGCCTTGGAAAATGCTTTTCTATGAGTGTGAATTGACATCAGTATCCCGAAACCAGCCATTAGAGTTACCATGGATGTACCACCATAACTGATTAAGGGGAGCGGTACGCCAACAACAGGTAAAATTCCACTCACCATGCCAATATTTACGAAGACGTAAACGAAAAAGCTGAGAACGATACTACCCGCCATCATTCGACCGAATGCGGTTTGTGCTTTGCTGGCTAACACCAAGCCTCGACCAATAATGAACAGGTACAAGCCTAATAGGATAAGAATACCAATCAATCCCCACTCTTCGGCAATGACGGCAAAAATGAAGTCAGTATGACGTTCAGGCAAAAACTCCAATTGTGATTGGGTACCTTGCAGCCATCCTTTCCCTGATATGCCTCCTGAGCCGATAGCGATTTTACTTTGAATAATGTGATACCCCGCACCAAGTGGGTCAGACTCAGGGTTAAATAGCGTTCTCACCCGTACCTTTTGATACTCTCGCATCAGGAAGAACCATAAAATAGGCAAAAAGGCACCTAGGCCACAGGCGGCTGCAAAAATGATTCTCCAACTTATACCGGCGAGAAAGATAACGAAAATGCCTGATGCGGCAATCAGTATTGAGGTACCTAAATCAGGTTGCTTAGCAATCAGAATTGTCGGGACAAACACCATGACCAATGACATGACCAGAGTCTGGAATGTTGGCGGAAGAGGGCGTTTACCAATATAACGAGCCACCATCAGAGGCACTGCGAGTTTAAGCAGTTCAGATGGCTGGAAGCGAATAAACCCCAAGTTTAACCAGCGCTGAGCTCCCTTAGAGGCTTCACCGAAAAAGAGCACGCCTAGTAGTAGCACCACACCACCAGCAAACATGATCGGTGCCATCGCCTCGTAAGTGCGTGGTGGAATTTGTGCGAGAAGTAACATAACGCCAAGGGAGAGAGCCATTCTCATTGCTTGACGATCCATCATGGCTAAACTTTGTCCGCTAGCGCTGTACATGACGACAAGACCAAATCCCATCAGGACCAGAATTCCTAGTAATAAAGGTAGATCGAGGTGGAAGCGTTCAAACAGAACTCGGTTTTGACCCGTTGCTGGATTCAAATCCATGATTAGTTCGCCTCTTTGTTTTCCACGAGTACGTGGTCAAATATCTTTCTTACCACTGGGCCACCCAGAGAAGAGCCACCCCCAGCATTTTCTAATACGATTGTGACAATCACCTTTGGATTGTCAATCGGAGCAAACCCAGTGAAGAGCGCATGGTCGCGAAGGTGTTCCGCAATTTCATCTGCGTTGTACTCTTCATCCTCACTTAGTCCAAACACCTGCGCTGTCCCGGATTTACCCGCACTGACATACGGTGTCTTAGTGAACGCTCGACGAGCGGTTCCCTTCTTACCATGGTTAACCAGTCGCATGCCTTCAATGGCCATGTCCCAGTAACGAGGTTTGACACCAGCGATAGGTGGATAAGTTTCAATATCGGATAACTGTTGTTTTTCAAACACTTCACCATTATCGATAGTGGCTCTTAGTAGGTGAGGAGCGACCACCTCTCCGCGTTTTACGAGTACCGATGTTGCCTTAGCAAGTTGCATTGGGGTCGATGTCCAGTACCCTTGTCCAATACCGACAGGAATAGTGTCACCCTGATACCAAGGCGTTCGATGTCGTGCCATTTTCCATTCACGGGTTGGCATGTTAGCTTTACTTTCTTCGTAAATATCAATGCCAGTGTAGTCACCGAATCCGAACATCATCATCCAACTCGATATGCGATCAATCCCCATATCGTAAGCGATTTGATAGAAAAAGGTATCAACAGATTCTTCAATCGACTGAACAATATCTACTTTGCCGTGGCCCCAGCGTAACCAATCGCGGAACGGCTTTGTTTTAGAGTTCGGAATATTCCAGTACCCAGGATCATTTCTAGTGGTATAAGGGGTAACCACGCCTTCTTGCAACGCCGCCACGGCCATAAATGGTTTGATGGTTGAAGCGGGTGGATATATTCCGAGTGTTGCTCGATTCACCAAGGGGCGGTTTTTGTCGTTAAGTAATGAGCTGTATGCCTGTCCTGAAATGCCATGAACGAAAGCATTGGGGTCGTAACTTGGACTGGATACCATTGCTAATACGCCGTTGTCTTTAGGATCGAGAACGACCGCGCTGCCGCGACGCCCATCAAGCAACTTATGAACATAGAGCTGAAGGTCAATATCCAGGTTAAGTACAATGTCTTTGCCCGGAACCGGAGGTACATACTTAAGTGTACGAATGACGCGGCCACGACTGTTAACCTCGACTTCCTGATAACCCGCCGTACCATGCAGCATATCTTCGTAATAGCGTTCAATGCCGAGTTTACCGATATCATGTGTGGCCTGGTAGTTGGCATCTTTCTCTTCACGAACTAGACGTTGCATGTCACGGTCATTGATACGCGACACATAACCAATAACGTGAGTCAGCACTTCACCATAAGGGTAGTGACGTTTGAGCGCGGCATTAACCGATACGCCAGGAAAGTTATGTTGGTTGACCGAAAATTTGGCGACTTGCTCTGGTGTCAGTTGGTTTAAGATCGGAACAGATTTAAAGCGTCGAGTTTGTCGGCGTTCTTTTTGAAAACGCTCTACTTGCTCTGGAGTAATGGTTAAGATTTTTTGCAGACGAGCAATGGTATCATCCATATCTTTGATCATTTCCGGCGTCAGTTCGAGGCTGAATACTGGGCGGTTTTCCGCTAGCAGTTTACCGTTACGGTCGTAGATTAAGCCGCGGTTAGGCGCGATAGGGACAACTTTAATTCGGTTGTCATTAGAGCGGGTTTTGTAATCTTGGTATTGGTTAATCTGGATGTTGTACAGGTTGGTTACCAAGATGCCCAGCATAGCGACAATACCGATGAAAGCGACGATAGCGCGGCTTTTAAATAGTCGCGCTTCTTCATGGTAATCCCTTATTAGGGTACGCTTCCTTAACATTGATGGTTATTCTCGATGATATGGGTGGTTAGCAGTAATGCTCCACGCTCTATACAGGCTTTCTGCCATTACAATGCGCACCAGTGGGTGTGGTAGCGTTAGTGCTGATAGTGACCAGCTCTGGTCAGCGGCTGCTTTGCATGCAGGTGCTAGACCTTCTGGGCCACCGATCAGAATAGACACGTCTCTGGCATCAAGTTTCCAATGCTCTAGTTGTTCCGCTAATTGTGGTGTATCCCACTTTTTGCCAGGAATATCGAGAGTAACAATTCGGTTGCCTTTTGGCACTGCTGCAAGCATCGCTTCGCCCTCTTTTTGCAAGATTCTTGCAATGTCGGCGTTTTTGCCACGTTTTCCAGCTGGAATTTCAACCAGCTCAAGCGGCATATCGTGTGGGAAACGACGACGATACTCTTGAAAGCCCTCTTCAACCCATTTCGGCATTTTAGTGCCAACGGCAATTAGCTGTAATTTCATCGCTTAGCCCCAAAGCTTTTCAAGTTGGTATAGCTCGCGTTGCTCTTCCTGCATAACATGGATAATCGTTGTTCCCATATCAAGTACAACCCATTCACCTTCAGCTTCGCCATCAATGCCTAGTGGAATAATACCAGCAAGTTTAGATTCTTTTGCGACGTGTTCAGCAATAGAGGCAACATGGCGTTTTGACGTGCCAGTACAAACGATCATGTAATCTGTAATGCTTGATTTACCCTGAACATCAATAGTTTTAATGTCTTGAGCTTTCATATCATCAACTTTGTCGACTAGAAATTCGTTTAACTGTTCAAGTTGCAAGGCTTTTTCCTCGTTATTTAATCGATTGACACTTGGTAGTGTATTTTGGGGCGGCGAAGTATACCACGCTTTTTATAGCTTAACTTGAGGTAAGCAAATCTCAGTACTCAACTGGTGTAATAGTGGCCAGCTAGATTGTTCGTACTGAGTTTTTATTGTCCTCTCAGTCTGTGCCAATAACTGAAGAAGTTGCATCAGTCTCACTGGTGTCAATCGGTTTAGAGCCGCAGAGTAAAGAGGACGCTTCGACTGCCAAATTCTGTATTTCTCAAACACTTGTCCGATAGGCCGTGTTTGTAGAAGCTGAGACATTGTCAGTAGTTGTGTGAGTTCCTTTTGTACTGTGCGGGCTAGGATGACGGTTTCTACACCTTCTGCTTCCAGTTGGCGAAGGATGCGCTGAGAACGCTTAGCCTTGCCCGCCAATAGGGCGTCTATCCAATGAAACGCAGTAAAATGGTTGTGACGGCTAAGGGACTCTTCTAACCGAATTAGATTAAGTACGCCATCTGGATAGAGCAGAGCCAGTTTTTCCAAACTCTGAGTCAGTGCAAACAAGTTACCTTCGTGCCATTGAGCCAGCATTTGAACTGCTTCAGGGTCCGGCTTAAGACCAAGAGCGCGGCAACGGATTTGAACAAACTGAGGTAGGCGCTGAATATCTGGCGTGAGGCAGTTTACCAAGCAGCCCGTTCCTGAGAGAGCTTTAAACCACTTAGCACTCTCTTGGACCTTGGTGAGCTTGCTTCCAATTAGAACCAGAATGACATCACTATGGAGTAAGTCGGAGACCGCAAGCAACTCTTTAGCGATGGTGGTATTTACACCAGATTCAGGGAGCTCCAACTCAATAATTTGTCGGGCAGAAAAAAGGCTCATCGCCTGACAGCAATCGTAAACTAAGTTCCAGTCAAAGGAATTATCGATAGCAAACCTATGTTTTTCCTCAAAACCTTGTTTATAGGCGGCTTGTTGAATCGCTTGGCGAGACTCCTGAAGAAGTAGCGGTTCGTTACCGAAAATTAAGTAGGTAGGGTAGAGCTGTTTGGTTAACTGCTCCACCAATCGATCAGCGAAAACTCGCATAGTTACTGCTGGTTCTCAGAGGAAGTTGTGACGGTTTGTTGAGGTTCATCACTAGCGAATGTCTTCACTCGGTACTGCTCCTCTTGTTCCTTAAGTTGCGCCTGTTGCTCTACTTGACTAAGCATAGTGCCGGATTCGATATTGGTTTTTAGGCGAGCCATCTGACGAATGATCTGTGACGCTGCGAGTTTACGCATTTCATCTTCGATCATGTCGCGTTCTACCGATTTCGCTAAAGCTGTCAGTGGGTTATCTAAGTAGCTGCGCGTTACGCTAGTAGAAAACGTTTTGGAACCTAGCTCTGGAATAGTCACACGGTAAGAGGTACGGAATGTCAGCTCTTTTTCGGCTGCACGGGTGTTTTGGTATAGCGAGAGCGTACGTTCACCGACGCCTTCGCTAATTAGGTGCAAATTCGGAACATCTGCCGCAGGAGAAACCAATTTAATTTCACTCATACGCAGTTGGCCTTTCATCATACGCGTGAAGTTGCTGTACTGGTCATAACTGGTCAGTGACATCGTATCAAGCTCTTCAGGGATTGAGTAGTCACCGCGTAGGTGGAAACCACAAGCAGATAAAAGGCTTGCAGCAAGAACAACCGTAGATAGCTTTACAGAACGAGTTGAAATGAGTCGCATGACTTGAGGAAACATAGGTTGATGGCTCTCGATTATTGGAATACTTATCTTAGCGTTCTGAGTTATTGCGGGTCAAAACGCTAAGATAAATAAAACAGGGTAGGTGGCTACCCTGTTTATGACGTTATTAGAACAGATTAGTTCGCAACGATGTTTAGAAGTTTACCTGGGACGTAAATAACTTTACGTACCGTTTTATCTTCAGTGAACTTAGTCACATTCTCATCGTTTAGGCCCAGTTGTTCAATCTCGTCTTTAGAGATATCTGCCGGTACTGTTAGCTTCGCACGTAGTTTGCCGTTAACTTGAACAACGATGGTTTTCTCATCTTCAACGAGTGCTTTTTCGTCAAACGTTGGCCATACCGCGTTATCGATATCTGATTCACCTAGCGCAACCCATAGTTCGTATGAGATGTGCGGAGTGATTGGGTAAAGCATTGCGACAACCGCTTTTAACGCTTCATCAAGGATCGCACGGTCTTGCGCTGATTCTTGAGGCGCTTTCGCTAGCTTGTTCATTAGTTCCATGATAGCGGCGATTGCTGTGTTGAACGTTTGACGACGAGCGATATCGTCTGTTACTTTCGCGATAGTTTTGTGAACATCACGACGTAGCGCTTTCTGGTCACCAGATAGTGCTGACGTGTCAATGGCTTCAGCCACGCCTTTTGATGCATGCTCTTTAACCAGCTTCCAAACACGTTTCAAGAAGCGGTTAGCGCCTTCAACGCCTGATTCTTGCCACTCAAGAGTCATATCTGCTGGAGAGGCAAACATCATAAATAGGCGTACTGTGTCAGCGCCGTACTTGTCTACCATCTCTTGTGGGTCGATACCGTTGTTTTTCGACTTAGACATCTTGATCATGCCTGAGTGCTCAACGTCGCGGCCTTGGTCATCTTTTGCAGAAGTGATTCGGCCTTTGCCATCGCGCTCTACGGTTACATCAGTAGGTGCAACCCACTCTTTACCGCCTTTCTCGTTTTCAAAGTAGAACGCATCAGCCAACACCATACCTTGACATAGCAGCTGTTTGAACGGCTCATCAGAGGTTACGTAACCCGCGTCACGTAGTAGTTTATGGAAGAAGCGAGAGTACAGTAGGTGCATACAAGCGTGCTCGATACCACCGATGTATTGGTCTACTGGTAGCCAGTAGTTTGCTTTTTCTGGATCTAAGATGTCATCAGCTTGCGGAGAACAGTAACGTGCGTAGTACCAAGATGATTCCATAAAGGTATCAAATGTATCGGTTTCGCGCAGTGCTGGTTCACCGTTGAACGTGGTCTTCGCCCACTCTTTATCTGCTTTGATCGGACTCGTTACACCGTCCATTACCACATCTTCAGGAAGAATCACTGGTAGTTGGTCTGCTGGCACTGGATGAACTTGGCCATCTTCCGTTGTGACCATTGGGATTGGAGCTCCCCAGTAACGCTGACGAGAAACACCCCAGTCACGTAGACGGAAGTTAACTGTTTTAGTGCCTTTACCTTCAGCTTCTAGTTTTGCTGCAATGGCATCAAATGCTGCTTGGAATTCAAGACCGTCAAATTCGCCTGAATCGAACAGTACACCTTTCTCTGTATATGCTTCTTCAGCGATGTTTAGCTCGCTGCCGTCAGTTGGCTTGATAACAGGGATGATATCTAGACCGTACTTGGTTGCAAACTCGAAGTCACGTTGGTCGTGCGCAGGTACAGCCATAACAGCACCTGTGCCGTAATCCATCAGTACGAAGTTAGCAATGTAAACAGGAACTTCACGACCATTCAATGGGTGAATTGCGGTAAGGCCAGTCGCCATACCTTTTTTCTCCATTGTTGCTAGTTCCGCTTCAGCGACTTTAGTGTTCTTACACTCTTCGATGAAAGCTGCAAGCTCAGCGTTATTTTCCGCTGCGATAGCCGCTAGAGGGTGACCTGCTGCGATGCCCACGTATGTCACACCCATTAGTGTGTCTGGACGTGTTGTGTAAACTTCTAGGTCTTGGTGACCTTTTACTTCGACGTTCTTTACTGTAAATCGCAGTTCAACACCTTCAGAACGACCGATCCAGTTGCGCTGCATGGTTTTAACCATTTCAGGCCAACCGTCTAGGTTATCGAGATCGTCTAGCAGTTCTTGAGCGTACTCTGTGATCTTAATGAACCACTGAGGGATCTCTTTTTGTTCTACAGGTGTGTCACAACGCCAGCAACAGCCGTCTTCAACCTGCTCGTTAGCTAGAACCGTCTGGTCGTTTGGACACCAGTTAACTGAAGACGTTTTTTTGTAAACTAAGCCTTTATCGTAAAGCTTAGTGAAGAATTCCTGTTCCCAACGGTAGTACTCTGGTGTACAGGTTGCAAACTCACGATTCCAGTCGTAACCAAAGCCTAGAAGTTTAAGCTGGTTCTTCATGTACTCAATGTTTTCGTAAGTCCAAGGCGCTGGTGCCGTGTTGTTTTTAACGGCTGCATTTTCTGCAGGTAGACCGAATGCATCCCAACCGATTGGTTGCATTACGTTTTTACCTTGAAGACGTTGGAAACGAGATACCACATCACCGATAGTGTAGTTACGCACGTGACCCATGTGCAGTCGGCCACTTGGGTATGGGAACATAGAGAGACAGTAGAATTTTTCTTTGTTTGGGTCTTCACTTACAACAAAGGTCTTGTTGTTATCCCAGTGCTGTTGAACTTTTTGTTCAATATCTTGCGGGTTATATTGTTCTTGCATCGATGATATCCGGTTATCTTGGAATTTGTGAGTTCGGTTAGAACAGACATTAATAGATCGTCATAGAATACCTAAAGGAGAGGGGCACAACAATAGCCAATACCCACTCAAATCACGTAAAGATGGTGATGTTTAATGCCTTAACTGGGCTTTATGAATGTGCACCACTGAATCGAAAGGAGGTTAGCGATGGCAAAACGCAAAGCAGGTTACGAGGAGATGTTTGAAGATGTTGTCGAAGCTCTAAAGCATAGTCCTGATGAAGTTAACCACGTTTTAGAAACCTCTGGTAAGGTCGTCGATGCTGCGAATGACTTAACCAAAGATGAGTTAGCACTTGTGTCTGCATATGTTAAGTCAGATTTAAAAGAGTTTGCTGACAATTATGAAGACTCAAAAAGTGGTCCATTTTATATCATGATTGCCGACTCCATCTGGCAAGGGCTACTTGATATTACGGATAGAACGAAAGTCGAGTGGGTCGAGTTATTTCAGGATCTAGAGCACCAAGGTCTATATCAGGCGGGCGAAGTGATTGGTTTGGGTATGCTTGTCTGTGATGAGTGTGGTCATAAAACACAATACACTCACCCAACTGTTATTATTCCTTGCACGCACTGTGGCCACAAAGGATTCAGTCGACGGGCATTGAAACCGTAAAAAAGAGCGGGCTGCGCCCTACGAGATGCTAGAACGCTTCGCTTCGAGAATCGAGACCGCATTTCGCGCTGCGCGAGAGGTGGATGTTAGTAGTAAGTAGAAGTTAGCTTTGTCCATAAGGTGTTGACAGAACGACTCTTTACCAAGCCATAATTTTCTCGATTCTCAAAAAAGGGTTGATGCTTTCACACCAACCCTTCAATCTTTTTCTAGAGACTAGAGACTAGAGACTAGAGACTAGAGACTAGAGACTAGAGACTAGAGACTAGAGACTAGAGACTCCCTTCCTCATTCTCCACCCAATCACCAGACTTAATCCAACCCAGATATACAGCGGCCAAGTGCCAAGGTTTCGGTAGGGTGTTTCGCCCTTTGTCGCAGGAACTTCAGCGCGCAGCACTGCCGTTTCAAATTGTGGCACTTGCGCAGTGATATGACCGCGATAATCAGTCACAGCAGTGATGCCATTGTTTGTTGCACGAATCACCGGCTTACCTAACTCTAGAGCTCGCATACGGGCAATCTCCATGTGCTGGAGTGGGCCGATAGAGCGACCAAACCAAGCGTCATTTGAAAGCGTTAAAATAAAATCTGTATCGTCATCGACATTTTGCCTGACTTGCTCGTTGAAGATAATCTCGTAACACAATGCAGGAGCCATCTGCTTACCATTGGCATCAATATTCGGCTGGATAAAATCTCCTCGGCTGAAGGAAGACATGGGTAAGTTGAAGAATGGAGCAAGCGGTCTCAGGATGCTCTCAAATGGTACGAACTCCCCAAATGGTAGCAGGTGATGTTTGTGGTAACGCTGGTTCATATCGTAACGATAATCACCATAAGGCGTTTGACCTACAGTGAGAATGCTATTGTAGAACTTCTTGTCTTCACCTTGGTTGACAATTCCAGTAATGACCGCGCTGTTGTTCATACGAGCTGCGGCATCGAGATTGCTTAGAAATGAGGAGATCTCGAATTCAAAAGCAGGTATTGCCGCTTCAGGCCAGATGATAATGTCTGCATCCCAATTTTCTCGAGTCAGGTCGGTATACTTCATTATGGTTGGCCAGCGTTGACTCGGTTGCCATTTCAGTTCTTGCGCGATATTGCCCTGAATAAGTGCTATTTTAGTCACTTTATCCATTGAAGGAGACACCCACTGAGCGGATTGTAATCCAAAGCCTGTCATCAGAATAACGGCAGGAATAAGTAGATGTCGCCATTGACGCGAAAGAGTAGCGTAAGCGATAGAGCCCGCACTAATCATCACCAACAAGGTAATAAGTTCAACTCCACCTAACGGAGCAAAATTGGCGAGTGGACTGTCTATTTGGCTATAGCCTAGCCATAACCAAGGAAAGCCCGTCATTACCCAGCCGCGCAACCAATCCATGATTAGCCAGAGAGCAGGCGCTGCGAGCAGCAATCGTGAGCGCTGCTTGTGCGGAAAAAAGCGGTTTAGACTCCATGCAAATAATGCGGCATAAACAGCGAGGTAGCCAACTAATAGCACCATGAGGAAGACGCTGGCAATTTTGGGCATACCGCCGAAGTTGTCGATACTGACATGTACCCAGCTAATGCCTGTAGAAAATTGCCCGATGCCCCAAGCATAGCCTATCCATAGCGAGTGTTTAGCAGACTGCTTGTCAATAAGCAGTAATAGAAGCGCAGGGCTGACAATTGCCAGAGGCCAAATTTGATAAGGGGCAAATGCTAGAGTTGTTAATGCGCCAACAAAAACGGCCGCAAGCGGCCGTTTGAGGCGATGAAAAAGTGAATCCATCATCGTATTATTTCGTTTCCCTTAGGGGGAGTAGCGTTACTCTTCAGTAGAGTCAGTAACCAGCTCTTCATCAGGAATGGTTACCTGAAGTTGGAGTACTCGGCGGTTGTCCGCAGAGGTTACTTTGAAGCTGTAACCATCAATATCAACAACTTCGCCACGAGATGGTAAATGGCCAAATGCCGTCATCACCATACCGCCGACAGTGTCGACCTCTTCATCACTGAAAGTGGTACCGAATGTAGTATTAAACTCTTCGATAGTGGTCAGTGCTTTTACCGCAAATGTATGTTTGCTGAGCTTACGAATATCAAGTTCTTCATTATCATCGAACTCGTCTTCAATATCGCCCACGATCTCTTCGAGAATATCTTCGATAGTCACAAGACCGGATACACCACCAAACTCATCGACAACGATAGACATGTGATAACGCTCTTCGCGGAATTCCTTTAGCAGACGATCTACTCGTTTGCTTTCAGGAACGACAACCGCAGGACGGATCACTTGCTCAATATCGAATGGTTCACTTCCAGAACCTAAGTATCTAAGTAAGTCCTTCGCTAACAGAATACCTTCAACATGGTCCTTATCTTCACTGATGACTGGGTAGCGAGAGTGCTGAGCATCGGTGATGAGGTTGATCAAGGTGTCTAAATCGTCACTGCGATCAACGGTAACCATCTGCGAACGTGGCAACATGATGTCGCGCACACGCATTTCTGAGATCTCCATGACACCTTCGAGCATATCTCGAGTGTCGTGGTCGATCAGGTCATTTTCTTCAGAGTCGCGGATGACATCGACGAGCTCTTGGCGATCTTTTGGTTCACCTTGAAAAAGTTGGCCTAGGCGTCCGAAGAAGGACTTTCTACTCGGACCTTCAGATTTTTCTTTCTTACCTTCTAGAGAAGAGGGCGAATTGTCTTCGTTCATTGTTTCTCATTTAAGTAACGCTATCAGAAGTGTGATAGCACACATTAGTAGTAAGACATCAGCTTGCAGCGAGAGAGGCGACTCTGCTTGCTGGTTCCGGTTGAGTCTTGACTACTCTTTTTCAGCAAGATATGGATCATCAAATCCCATCTCTTGCATAATTTCAGTTTCGAGTGACTCCATCTCTTCGGCTTCGTCATCTTCGATATGATCATAACCTAGCAGATGCAGACTACCATGTACAACCATATGCGCCCAGTGAGCCATTAAAGGCTTGTTTTGCTCGATGGCTTCACGTTCTACAACCTGACGGCAGATGATTAAATCGCCAAGTAGGTCGATATCGATTCCTGGTGGCGCTTCGAAAGGAAAAGACAGCACATTAGTCGGTTTGTCTTTTCCACGGTAGTCGCTATTGAGCTGCTGGCTCTCTTGCTCGTCAACAATTCGAACGGTCACTTCAGCTTGAGGCTGAAACTTGGTAACGGATGAGCTTAACCAAAGTTGAAAATCTTCAGTGTTTGGTAAGCCGCTTTCATCTTCGACAGCTAATTGTAGATCAAGTTCGATTGTCATCACTGTTTGCTCTCTGTTGTCACTTCAGGTTGAGGTGCAGCTGCAACTTGGGCTTCAATAAGTTTTGCTTCACGCTCTTCGCGGCGACGTTTCTCATATTCTTTGCGCTCTTTTTGGTCTTGAGCTTCCCATTTCTCGTAGGCATTAACAATGCGTGCCACAACTGGGTGACGAACGACGTCGTCAGATTGGAAAAAGTTAAAGCTGATTTCCTCGACGTCGCTCAAAACTTCAATGGCATGGCGCAGACCAGACTTGGCACCACGAGGTAAGTCGATCTGAGTAATATCGCCAGTGATCACCGCTCGAGAGTTGAAGCCGATACGAGTGAGGAACATTTTCATCTGTTCTACAGTGGTGTTCTGGCTTTCATCGAGAATAATAAACGCATCATTTAAAGTTCGACCACGCATATAGGCAAGTGGGGCGACTTCGATAACGTTTCGTTCAATCAGTTTTTCAACCTTTTCGAATCCGAGCATTTCGAATAGAGCATCGTAAAGTGGACGAAGGTAAGGGTCGACTTTCTGGCTGAGATCTCCCGGAAGGAAACCGAGCTTTTCACCCGCTTCGACAGCAGGTCGAGTCAGCAGGATTCGACGAATTTCTTGTCGCTCTAGCGCATCAACGGCTGCGGCAACAGCAAGATAGGTTTTACCCGTACCCGCTGGACCAACGCCAAATGAAATATCATGAGTGACCATATTGACCAGATACTGTCCCTGATTTGGAGTACGAGGTTTGATCACCCCTTTCTTGGTCTTAATGAACACTTCTTTGCCATGTTCAATACTGGATTCTACATTTTGCTCTAGAACACCAGTCTCTTTGATCGCTAAGTGGATCTCATCAGGTTCGATATCGGGAATGTTGCCGCGGACTGGCGCAGTATTCACATACAGTGTTTTGATGATTTCCAAGGCGGCCGCGGAAGTATGTGGTTTGCCAACGATGGTAAAGAAGTTGCCACGGTAGCTGATTTCAACACCTAGGCGGCGTTCAAGATGTTTAATGTTGTCGTCGAAAGGACCACAAAGACTGGCTAAACGGCGGTTGTCAGAAGGTTCTAGATTGATTTCTAGCGTAACGATTTTCGTGCTCAAAGTTGCCTCTCATATTTGACCATTGCCATGAAGCCCGATTTAGACCGGGCTTCGAATGGTTACGATACCTATTTCTAAGATGGTCACTTAGAGAGGTATTTTCAAGCTTCTAGTGGCGAAGAGTCGTAATTAAGGTGTAAATGTTGCTACACCTAACTCATCTTCACGCTTGGTTTTCGCCATCATTTGAGTCGGTGAAATGACTGTACGCAGATCCATCTCTTTCTCTGTACGCACTAGCTCACCACGAAGAGAGTTAGCGAATACGTCAGTGATCTTAACATCAACAAATTGACCGATAAGATCCGCACTACCTTCAAAGTTAACCACTCGGTTGTTCTCTGTACGAGCACGTAACTCCATTAGGTTCTTCTTAGAAGGACCTTCAACAAGAACACGTTGCTCAGTACCAAGCATTAAGCGAGAGTAACGCATTGCTTGAGCATTAATGGTTTGCTGTAGTTCATATAGACGCTCTTTCTTCTCTTGCTCTGGAACATCACATGGATAGTCTGCCGCAGGCGTACCTGGGCGCGGTGAGAAGATAAAGCTGAAGCTCATATCAAAATCAACGTCTTTAATTAACTTCATTGTATCTTGATGATCTTTTGCCGTTTCGCCTGGGAAACCAACAATAAAGTCTGAGCTGATTTGAATGTCAGGACGCGCTTTACGTAGCTTACGGATGATTGACTTGTACTCAATCGCCGTGTGTGGACGTTTCATCATCGTAAGAATACGGTCGCTACCGCTCTGCACTGGTAGGTGCAAGAAACTTACTAGCTCTGGTGTGTCCTCGTATACCGCAATGATGTCATCAGTAAACTCTAGTGGGTGACTAGTAGTAAAGCGGATACGGTCAATACCATCAATCGATGCGACAAGACGAAGCAGTTCAGCAAATGAGCAGATTTCACCATCGTGCATCGGACCACGGTAAGCGTTAACGTTTTGACCCAGTAGGTTAACTTCACGCACGCCTTGGTCAGCCAGTTGAGCAATTTCAAACAGAACATCATCCATTGGACGGCTAACTTCTTCGCCACGAGTGTATGGCACTACACAGTAAGTACAGTATTTAGAACAGCCTTCCATGATTGAAACGAAAGCAGTTGCGCCTTCTGCACGTGGTTCTGGAAGACGGTCAAACTTTTCAATCTCAGGGAATGAAATGTCCATCACCGGTGCTTCATCCAGTTGAGACTGTTTAATCATCTCTGGTAAGCGGTGAAGTGTTTGAGGACCAAAAATTACGTCTACAAATGGTGCACGTTCGCGAATGTGGTCGCCTTCCTGTGTTGCTACACAGCCACCAACACCAATCACAACACCTGGTTTTTTGTCTTTTAGGGTTTTCCAACGACCTAGCTGGTGGAATACCTTCTCTTGCGCTTTTTCGCGGATAGAACAGGTATTAAGTAATAACACGTCTGCTTCTTCTGGTTCTTCTGTCAGCTCATAGCCGTTAGCCGCGTTCAGTAGATCCGCCATTTTAGACGAATCGTATTCATTCATCTGGCAGCCCCAGGTTTTAATTAGCAGTTTTTTACTCATGTTGTTCGCTCGATCGTTAGTTTAAATTAAGGGAGCAAATCGCCCAATATTTCCAGTGAGTCACTCGCATCTACATGCTTGGGTGACCTTATTTTAGCCGCCATCTCGGCGGTAAGCCGCGTATTGTACTGCTTTAAAAACCTACTGACTAGTGTTGGTGCAAAAACAGTTAAACCCCATATTGCGCAAGGGGTTTGCCCTGATAGTGGGTAAGGTTTTTCGTTACATTTTGGTAATGAAAACGTACAATAAAAAACAGTCAATTTATCAAGTAATTGAAGTGCAAAATATGAGCAGATTTGATGTCGCAGTTATCGGTGGTGGTATGGTTGGAGCTGCAGTTGCAGTGGGCTTCGCTAAACAGGGGCGGAAGGTAGTTGTTGTCGAAGGCACAGCACCTGAAGAGTTCTCCCCTGAGCAACCTATGGATATACGTGTTTCTGCGATATCACAGCATTCGGTCGATATTTTGCGTGAGCTTGGGGCTTGGCATACGACATCGCAAATGCGCGTGTGTCCATACCGCCGTTTAGAGACGTGGGAGCATCCTGAGTGCCGAACCCGTTTTCATTGCGACGAACTTGGTATGGACCGTCTGGGCTATATTGTTGAAAATCGCCTGATTCAGCTTGGACTGTGGGCTCAGTTCTCCCACTACTCGAATATTAGTTTATGCTGTCCAGATACCTTATCTGATATTGAGTTTGGTGAAGTATCGAAAGTGACTCTCAGCTCGGGAGAAGAACTGGTGGTTGATTTGGTGGTTGGCGCTGATGGAGCGAATTCAAAGGTTCGTGATTTAGCGGGGATAGGGGTTACCGCGTGGGATTACCGCCAGCACTGTATGCTAATCAACGTCAAAACTGAGATCGAACAGCAAGATATTACGTGGCAACAGTTCACCCCATCAGGCCCTCGTTCCTTTTTGCCATTATGTGGCAATCAAGGCTCACTGGTTTGGTATGATTCCCCAAAGCGTATCAGGCAGTTATGCGCGATGACGCCAGCACAACTTCGAGAAGAAGTATTGGCTTACTTTCCTGCGGAATTGGGTGATATCGAAGTGCTTCAATACGGTTCGTTTCCGTTAACGCGCCGTCATGCTCAACGCTATTCTGCATTAGGCTGTGTGTTAGTCGGTGATTCTGCACATACTATCAATCCATTAGCTGGACAGGGTGTGAATCTTGGATTTAAAGATGTCGAAGCGCTGCTGACGGCCACTCAAAATCACGAGGTATTAACTCAATCCTTACTTGTGCAATATGAACGTAATAGGCGTTATGACAACTTGCTAATGCAATCCGGGATGGATTTTTTCTATAAGGGTTTCAGCAATGATTTTGCGCCGCTTAAACTGTTAAGAAATGCGGCACTTAAGGTCGCTGAGAATGCTGGACCTCTGAAAACTCAAGTGCTGAAATATGCCTTGGGGTTGAAGTAACAAGATAAGCAAAAAAAAACGCAGCCATCGGCTGCGTTTTTTAATATCTAGCTAAGTAAAAATTACTTAGTTACACGTAGAACTGGAGTTTCACCAACAGTTACAGAACCAGAAAGCTTGTTCAGCTCTTTGATTTCGTCCATGTTAGAGATAACAACTGGAGTAAGAGTAGACTTTGCTTTCTCTTCAAGTAGTGCTAGATCGAACTCAATGATAGTGTCGCCAGCTTTCACTGCTTGACCTTCTTCAGCGATACGCTTGAAGCCTTCACCTTTCAGCTCAACAGTGTCGATACCGAAGTGAACAAATAGCTCTACACCATCGTCAGATTCGATAGAGAACGCGTGGTTCGTTTCGAAGATCTTACCGATAGTACCGTTTACAGGAGCTACCATTTTGTTACCAGCAGGTTTGATAGCAATACCATCACCAACGATTTTTTCAGCAAAAACAACATCTGGCACATCTTCGATGTTTACGATTTCACCAGATAGAGGTGCGATGATTTCGATTGCACCAGCGTCAGCGCTATCGTCAGATACTAGCTTCTTAAGTTTGTCAAACAGACCCATTGTGTCATGCTCCTAACGTTTTCATTTAATTCTGTCGAATTATAGTATACCAATATAGAGAGATAGACGACTTTTTTTACCGTCTATCTCATTGGAATTAGTTGGTTATTGAGTTTTCTCTGCGATGAATTTCTCAACAACTGCTTCGATCTCAGCTGCAGTTGGTAGGGATAGAGCTTCTTCCGCCATCGCTTTCACTTCTGCGAAGTTAGAGCTACGAATAACTTTCTTCACTTTAGGGATAGAGATACCGCTCATAGAGAACTCATCTAAGCCCATGCCTAGTAGAAGTAGCGTAGCGCGCTCATCGCCCGCAAGCTCACCACACATACCAGTCCACTTACCTTCAGCGTGAGATGCATCGATAACTTGCTTGATCACGGTTAGTACAGCTGGAGACAGTGGGTTGTATAGGTGAGAAATCATCTCGTTACCACGGTCAACGGCTAGCGTGTATTGAGTTAGGTCGTTAGTACCGATAGAGAAGAAAGCCACTTCTTTTGCTAGGTGGTGTGCAATCGCTGCTGCTGCTGGTGTTTCAACCATTACACCGATTTCGATGTTTTCGTCGAATGCAAGACCTTCTGCACGTAGTTCAGCTTTGTACTCTTCGATAGCGTTTTTCAGTTCACGGATTTCTTCAACAGAGATAATCATTGGGAACATGATGCGCAGTTTACCGTGCGCAGATGCGCGTAGGATACCACGTAGCTGATCACGTAGGATTTCACGACGATCTAAGCTGATACGCACTGCACGCCAGCCTAGGAACGGGTTCATCTCTTGAGGAAGATCCATGTACGGCAGATCTTTATCGCCACCGATATCCATAGTACGGATGATCACTGACTCACCGTTCATAGCTTCAGCTACTTCTTTGTAAGCTTGGTATTGCTCATCTTCCGTTGGTAGGGCATCACGGTCCATAAATAGGAATTCAGTACGGTACAGACCTACGCCTTCACCACCGTTACGGATGATACCGTCACAGTCTTTAACAGTACCGATGTTACCGCAAACTTCTACACGGTGACCGTCTAGAGTCTCGGCGTGTAGATCTTTCAGTTTAGCCAGTTCTTCTTTCTCTGCGATGAAAGCGGCCTTAACTGCTTTTGCTTCTTCTAGCTCAGCTTCTGATGGGTTGATAACGATCTTGTTGTTCATCGCATCAAGAATCAGCATATCGCCGTTCTTAACGCGCGATGTGATGTCGTTAGTACCAACGATAGCTGGAAGTTCAAGAGAACGAGCCATGATAGATGTGTGAGAAGTACGACCACCGATGTCACAAGCGAAACCAAGAACGTAGTCTAGGTTGATTTGCGCAGTTTCAGATGGTGTTAGGTCGTAAGCGACTAGGATCACTTGTTCGTTAATATCGCTTAGTGAAACAATGTTGATGCCTAGAGCATTTTTAACAAAACGAGAGCCGATATCACGGATATCAGTTGCTCGCTCTTTTAGATATTCGTCGTCTAGAGATTCTAGCGCCGATGCTTGCTCTTCGATAACCGTGTAGATCGCGTTATCAGCGTGCATCTTGTCATTTTTAATCAGTGCTAGGATTTCTTCCTCTAGCTCTTCGTCTTCAAGAAGCATGATATGACCTTCAAAGATCGCTTCTTTCTCTTCACCGAAGGTTTCAAGTGCTTTTTGCTTAACAGTTTCTAACTGAGCAGATGATTTGTTGCGAGCGTCATAGAAACGCGCAACTTCTGCTTCAACTTGATCATCAGAAATGGTGTTTGTGTTTAGGACAATTTCATCTTCTTGAAGTAGTAGTGCTTTACCGATAGCAATACCAGGAGATGCTAGGATGCCTGAAATCATAGCCTTACCTTAAATTGGTCAACTTTAAAACGGGAGATAATGAGTGCGCTAACGAATAGTTGTAGCTTATATTTTGGCCTATTTCCAACAAAGCCATTTTGCGTTGGCAAAATGGCTTTGAAAATAGGAGACCGAATTAGTGTAGTTGATCCATTAGAGCAACTAGGTGGTCAACAGCTTGTTGAGCTTGTGGGCCCTCAGCTGAGATAGAAACTACTGTACCTTTAACTAGGCCAAGAGTTTGTAGCTTGAAAAGGCTCTTCGCGCTAGCGCTTTTGCCGTTAGAAGTCACAGTGATGTCCGCGTCGAATGCTTTAGCTTCTTTTACGAACTGTGCAGCTGGACGAGTGTGAAGGCCGTTTTCTGCAGTGATTTCTACTTGCTTCTCGTACATGTTATATACCCCAATTGATTTATATTTTGATAGTTTCTTAACCAGAATCAGCTTAACTCCAATTATAGTATTCCGCTAGTTGCAGAACGTTCAATTCGTGTTATAAGTGATACTGGTTGTAAATTTAACAATTGCGCTTTCAATCTTTGCTGTCATTCGCAATTGAGATGAATTCTTATCTGGCTTTTATTTTGAAGCTAGAAATAAAACAGTCCTGATATTACCAAAGGTGAGGCAGGGATCAACAAAAAAGCCCCTGAATGGGGCTTTTTTAGACGAAAAATTGATTTCGACACATATTACTGTTGGTTCTCTTTCTCAGTAAAAATGCCAGCAAATAGGGCCGTGCTCAAGTAACGTTCACCTGAACTTGGTAGGATAGTAACGATGGTTTTTCCTTCAAATTCAGGAAGTTCTGCAAGGCGGTTGGCTGCAACCACTGCCGCGCCAGAAGAGATACCCGCTAGGATACCTTCCTCTTCCATTAGGCGACGAGCCATCGCAATCGCTTCATCAGAAGTCACGGCTTCAACACGGTCAATTATCTCTAAATCGAGGTTTCCTGGAATGAAACCAGCACCGATACCCTGAATTTTGTGTGGTGCAGGCTGGATTTCGTCACCCGCTAGCGCTTGAGCGATAACTGGAGATTCAGCTGGCTCTACCGCAACAGAGACAATGTTCTTGCCTTTTTCGCCCTTAATGTAACGGCTCGTACCTGTGATAGTACCGCCAGTACCAACACCCGCAACGAATACGTCAATTTGACCGTCAGTGGCATCCCAAATCTCAGGTCCGGTTGTTTTTTCGTGAACCTGCGGGTTTGCTGGGTTGTTGAATTGCTGAAGAAGCAAGTACTTATCAGGATTGCTAGCAACAATTTCTTCTGCTTTAGCAATTGCCCCTTTCATCCCTTTTGCTGCTTCAGTCAGTTCTAAGTTTGCACCTAGAGCTTTTAGCAGCTTACGACGTTCTAGACTCATTGACTCAGGCATTGTAAGAGTCAGTTTGTAACCACGAGCTGCTGCAACGAAGGCTAGAGCAATACCAGTGTTACCACTCGTTGGTTCAACAAGCTCTACGCCTGGTTTAAGAGTACCAGCCTTTTCTGCTTCCCAAATCATGTTTGCACCGATACGACATTTAACGCTGAAGCTCGGGTTACGTGCTTCGATTTTCGCTAACACCTTACCGTTACTTACTTTGTTTAGGCGTACTAGAGGAGTGTTACCAATAGTTTGAGAATTGTCTTCGTAGATTTTGCTCATGGTGTGATCCTTCATCTTTGTTTCGGTCTGCTTGATAGTTATCAAACAGAAGTATGTATGGAGATAATTTATTGGGTAGAGATTAGGACAGCTTGAAAAATGAGAAAAGGATTAAATAGTTATATGATATGAAAGGGTGAGAGGAAGGAGCGGGCTCCGCCCTAAAGAACGCGTCGCTCCGAGACTGGACTTCTTGCTGAGAGAGTTTAGATCGGGCTCCGCCCTGCGAGAGGTGTGGGCGGGGAGTGAGTTGATAGAACCTTTAGTGCAAAGGCATTGACATAACTTGTCCCTGCGCAGAGATAATATTCTCGCCTCTCGCCTCTCGCCTCTCGCCTCTCGCCTCTCGCCTCTCGCCTCTCGCCTCTCGCCTCTCGCCTCTACTTCTTAAACTCCGCCACCCACATCGACGTGGCACCGCATACGGCAATAGGCATAACAATAAGGTTTAAGATAGGAATCGTCGTAAATACCGACACCAGTGCGCCAAAGCTATATGCCTTCCCTTGTTTTTGTTTCAAATTGTAACGCATCTCGTTAAAGGAGACTTTGTGATTGTCAAACGGGTAGTCACAATACTGAATCGCTAAAATCCAAGCTGTAAATATAAACCAGAGTATCGGACCCATTGTTTGGCCTAGAGCTGGGATGAGCAGGAGCAAAAATAAACCAATTGCCTTTGGCAGGACATAGACCAACTTGCGCCATTCACGCGCAAGGATCCTTGGTGTATCTTTCACTACCGCCAGCATTCCATCGTCATTAACTTTATGTCCAGTGAGGTAAACTTCTACTTTTTCAGCCAGAAGCCCATTAAAGGGAGCTGCGATGAAGTTTGCTAGAGTACTAAAAAAGTATGAAAACGTAGCCAGTATAGTTAACACAAGCAAAGGCCATAAAAGGTAGCTCAACCAAGAAAGAAACTCTGGCAATTGCCCTAGCAACTGCTCAATCCACATATCTAGGTGAGAGAAAAGATAAAATAGGGCACCACCGACCAGTAGGACATTGGCCAACAGAGGTAAAACAACAAACTGGCGAATGCCAGGAGTGAGCGCCAATTCCAAGCCATGAAAGAAATAGCCAAATCCAGAACGCTGTCGAATATGTGTATTCATAGTGATTTTTAGTGGTTTAAAAACGAACGTATTCTATCTTATCAAGAAAAAAGCGTGTTCAAAATCACAACATTATCAGAACTTCTAACATTAAGTTGTTCTAAAACGGGCCAGAGTTTTGGTAGAGTAACTTAGATATAGGTTTAAACAGATTCAATCTAAGCAATGTTATCGCATTGTCTTATTGAACAAATGAGAGCTAAACATGCAGGAACTGCGATTTGTACTCATAATTGTTGGAGCATTAGCGATTGCCGCTCTTTTGTTCCATGGTTTATGGACAAGTAAAAAAGAAGGTAAGACCAAGTTTGGAAGTAAGCCACTTGGTAAGTTAGATGTCGAAAATGAAGAGTCGGACGTAGTACCTGAACGAGCCTTTGCTCCAGAAGACGATTTCGAGATTATCAAAAAAGAGCGTAAAGAGCCGGGATTTGTTGCGCAGGATGAAGTGATAGCGGATCCGTTGATTGATAGTTATCAAGATCTTGAGCAAGCAGAGCCTGTGCAACCTGCTAAGAGAGAAGACGAGCTAGAGCTGGAGGTACCATCCATTTCAACTCAAATGTTGGATGAGATTGAACCGATTGGCGACACGAGCATCGAAATAGCTGCCGAGTCTGAAGCTTTGGAAGTTAAAGAAGCAGACCGTGTTGAAGAAGCGCCATTAGAAGTGATTGTGCTTAATGTGCACTGCTCGGGTGATGAGCCTTTTATTGGCACTAAACTGTTTGAAAGTATGCAGCAGAATGGCCTAATTTACGGTGAGATGGATATTTTCCACCGACATGCAGATCTTTCTGGGACTGGAAAAGTGTTATTTAGCGTTGCCAATATGATGCAGCCAGGGACGTTGCAGCATGATGATCCAGCAGAGTTTTCTACAAAAGGCATCTCGTTCTTTATGACACTACCATGTTACGGTGACCCAGATCCAAACTTCAAACTGATGCTAAAAACGGCACAGCAAATTGCTGACGATCTTGGTGCGAATGTACTCGACGATGCGAGAAACTTAATGACGCCAAATCGTATCGATGCTTACAAAGCTCAAATCCAAAAGTTTAAGGCCGCCGCTACAGCGTAGTGGTGTTACCACGAACCGCAATTTTAAGGCTCCTAAATGGAGCCTTTATTATTTTTGATTACAGCTTGAGGCTATTGATAACTTGTACTGGCATGGTCATACTTCATGGCAACTAAATTGCCGTACTGCATATCAATGCGGTCTGTAATTCAAACTAGATAAAAATCAGAGTTAGTTATGTCGCAACAGATTCAAGAAAAACTAAACCAGTTACGTGAAAGCCTGCATTATCACGGTGTAAAGTATTACGTAGAGGATAGTCCCGAAATTCCAGATGCCGAGTATGATCGCTTGATGCGCGAGCTGATGGACATTGAGGCCCAGCATCCTGACCTAGTAACACTTGACTCTCCAAGCCAGCGTGTTGGCGGTGCTCCATTAGATGGCTTTGATTCTGTCAGCCATGAGATCCCAATGCTATCTCTCGACAACGCTTTCGATGATGGCGAACTTGACGCGTTTAACAAGCGTATGTCTGATCGACTCACTGGTACTCAGATAGACACATTTTGTTGTGAGCCTAAGCTTGATGGCTTGGCGGTGAGTCTTCTCTACGTCAATGGTCTATTTGTCCAAGCGGCAACTCGCGGTGATGGTGCCACAGGAGAAAACATCACGGAAAATGTGCGCACGATTAAAGCGATCCCTTTGAAGTTGCAAGGAGAAGGCTGGCCGGAGCGACTTGAGGTGCGTGGTGAAGTGTTTATGCCTAAAGAAGGTTTTGCCAAGCTCAATGAACAGGCACTAAAGAAAGGTGACAAAGTCTTTGTTAATCCTCGCAATGCCGCAGCGGGTAGTTTACGTCAGCTTGATTCTCGCATTACGGCTAAGCGCCCGTTGAGCTTTTATGCCTACAGCGTGGGCGTGGTAGAGGGGACGTCATTATCAGAAAGTCATTACGAGCGATTTCTCCAATTAAAAGGCTGGGGGCTGCCGATGTGTCCAGAAACTCGACGGGTAGCAAATCTCGATCAAGTTAAGGATTACTATCGCGATATTCTCAATCGCCGAGATCAACTGCCGTATGAAATTGATGGCGTTGTAATCAAAGTGGATGATATTGCTATCCAAGAGCAACTAGGCTTCGTCGCTAGAGCTCCACGCTGGGCCATTGCTTACAAGTTTCCTGCGCAAGAAGAAATTACTCTTTTAAATGATGTTGAGTTCCAAGTTGGACGCACTGGCGCCATTACGCCAGTAGCAAAACTAGAACCTGTCTTTGTCGGTGGTGTTACGGTCAGCAATGCCACTTTGCATAACGCGGATGAAATCGCTCGTCTAGGCGTAAAAATTGGTGATAGTGTTGTCATTCGCCGAGCTGGCGATGTTATTCCACAGATTGTCTCAATTGTTTTAGACCTCCGTCCGCAAAACGCTCAAGAGATCGTGTTTCCAACCCTTTGTCCAGTATGTGGCTCCGCTGTTGAGCGTGTCGAAGGTGAAGCTGTTGCTCGCTGTAGCGGCGGCTTAGTGTGTCAGGCTCAACGTAAGGAAGCACTTAAACACTTCGTATCGAGAAAGGCGCTTGATGTCGATGGTTTAGGCGAAAAGGTCATCGAGCAACTTGTGGATCGCGAGATGGTCGAAACTCCTGCTGATCTGTTTAAACTTTCTGCTGGTGTGATAACCGTGCTCGATCGAATGGGGCCAAAATCGGCGCAGAATATCGTGGATGCGTTATCTAAAGCCAAAGCCACCACATTGCCTCGATTCCTATATTCGTTGGGGATCCGTGAAGTAGGTGAGGCAACGGCGGCAAACCTAGCTCAACATTTCAAATCATTGGAAGCGGTGCAATCGGCGAGTCATGAAGAACTTATCGAAGTTCAAGATATTGGTGGCATTGTTGCGAGTCATATCACGACATTTTTTGCTCAGGATAAAAACAAACTGGTGATAGATGAACTGCGTGCTCAAGGTGTTCATTGGCCAGATGTTGAAGCGAAAGATTCAAGTGCCCCTCAACCTTTGGCTGGCAAGATAGTTGTATTAACTGGATCGTTGTCGCAGCTAACGAGAACGGATGCAAAAGCCGCCTTAGAAGGGCTTGGCGCAAAAGTGACCGGTAGTGTGTCTAAGAAAACAGATATTCTTTTTGCTGGCGACAACGCCGGCTCTAAGCTCGCGAAGGCGCAGGAACTGGGTGTGGAAATTCGCACAGAAGCAGACTTAATTGCCTTAATGTAACACTGGAAAAAATGATGAAAGCCACCGTTATGGTGGCTTTTTTTTTGTTTGTAATTAATAGGGTTTTTTTGTCTAGGTTTGGCGTATTTTTGCGTCTGTGAAGCTTGTCAATAAAATTGAAATTTATCTTCTTTTGACAAAAAAATGCGATGCACTTCAATGTGATTTTTGACTTTTTATATGTAAGTATCTGTTTTTTATATTTTAATTTGTTTTTTGATTAACGGTGTATGCTTATTGTCGATCTAGATCACTCGTTTGATAAAACTTTGTAGCTGGTCATATTTTTTTATATGAAAATTAAGTTCTGATTGATGTTTTTTGCCGCGAAGTTAGTCTGTAGCCATGGATACACGGTGTGTATGCAGGAAATAGAGAGCTAACAATTAATGACTAACTTGCAGCTCTCAGATAGGAAATGATTTCTCCCTTCGGCGGCCAACTTAAGGTGAGAAAAAATAAGACAGCTATATCCATTTTTAGGAGTTTTTCCATGGACAAAATGTTTAAACGTACTCTTCTTGGTGCTGCAGTAGCTACTGCTGCAATGTCAGGTTCGGCAAATGCAGCTATCGAGCTAGCTGGTAAAGCAGTTCAGTTTTACGGTCAGGCAGCAGGTAACATCACGCTAATCGACGCTGGTGATAGCGAAAGTATTGGTGCTGAAATCGAATCACGTATTGGTTTCCGTGGCGTGGTTGAGTTTGATGATATTGCACCAAACTTTATTTGGCAGATAGAAGGTGGTAACGCGAACAACAGCGACAAAACTGGTGGTCTAGGTGCTCGTGATACTTACCTTGGTCTTGAGTTTGAAGGCGTTGGTCAATTCAAATATGGTCGTCAGCTAGTTGCTGCATATAACTACGTAGACTGGCCACACTCAAATCCAGGTCTAGGTAACGTATTTGACTGGAACAATGATATCAATGGTGGTTACCAAGACCGTGCTGACAGTGTTCTACGTTTTGACTCTGCTAATTTTGGCGGTTTTAACTTCCAAGCAACACTTAGCGGCATGACGCAAGATGTTGACCAGATGATCTCAAGTGTTGGTACCTCTTTCTCTACTGATACGTTCAGCGTTCACGCTGGTTACTACCACCAAGGTTCGTACGAGCAAGCTGCAGGTGAGCCAGATAAGTTCATCGTTACCGGTGCAAATGATGAAGTTTCAGTAAACCCAGACTGGACTGAATGGAAAAATAATGGTGGCGGCACTCAGAAAGAAACAATTGACAGCCGTAACTACGCAATTATCGGTGGTTCTGTATTCCTAGGTGACTTAACGCTAACAGCAGCATACAAAGCGATGGAAGTAGGTAGTGTTGGTCAGAACGCTTACTCTGCAACTGCACAATACGTAATTGATAGCAAGTACGTTCTAAAAGCAGGTTATGCTGCTACAGATGATGCTGATGGTATTGACAACAGTGCTGATACAGCAATTACTGCACGTTTTGGTTACCTACTACCAAGCTCATACTGGTACATTGATTCTCGTAACTACGAAATCAACAACAAAGACAATAGCTACAATGGTGATTGGGCACACCGTATCTTGCTAGGTATGGAATACTACTTCTAAGTTAAAGACTCTTAACCATACCCAATCAAGAGCATTCTTTTTAAGAATGCTCTTTTCACTCAAGGAGATAGATAAATGAAGGTAATAAGAAGTTTGGTTGTTGTTGGTGCTATGATTGCTTCATTTGCTCCACGAGCGGAGGTAAGTGTTGATTTTCATTCTGACATCTCACCACTGTTAGTTGGCGGAGATCCTGTGGGATACTCTTTTTTTGCCAAGTCTTCATACATGCTTCCAGATGGTAATAATCAAATCGTACTAAGGGTGTCGAAACTAGTTGAAAAATTAGGTGAAAAAGAAAAGTTTAATTCTAAGGCCTTTGTTTTAACTTTTGATCAAACTGATCAAGAACTATTTATTGAACCAAACGCTAAAATTGTGCGAGTAGAACAAGCGCAAGAGTTTGACGAAGCGCCTAAGTTCTCTGTGAAAAATGCGCAAAATGAAGAGATAGAGTTTGAATTGGCGGAATTGCCAAACTTGGGTGGTCTGACCCGAGACTATGAAAAAGAACTTGCTAAATTTAACAAAAAACATCATCCAAGTTTAGCCGTCGCATCAACCGCCTCGGCGGTTAGTACTGCAGAAGTTGGCAATACATCTACCCTTGAATTAGTCTCAGAGAGCTCTGAGCCGAATATGTTCGAATACTGGCTCAAACAAGCTAACGCAGAGGATATCGATCAATTTGCACAAATTGCATTTGAGGGTCGTAAGCAAGCTTCAATCTCGATTCCTGAAGGCGAGAGTCAAGCTCTGCAAATGCTAGGTTACTGGTACAACAAAGCTAGCGTCGAACAAAGAAAACAGATCTTATCTCATCTTATTTCTCTATAAAGTAACTACTCTTAGGATAAGAGATAACTTTGTGTTAAGAACTACGCTATCAGCCAGTTAAATCTATTTTATGGCTGATACTGATGTTGTGCTCTTTTAGAATATTAAATTGGTTTAATGGTTAAGATAATTCCTTTTACTTGCGTTATTTGTACCATTTTACCCGCATTAATAGATGAATCTGATTGAGCACTCCAAGTCGTATCACCGACTTTTACTCGACCTTTACCCGCAGGGAAATCTTGCTCTAAACGAACCGTTTGCCCAATAAGCTGTTTGTGCTTCTGGTTAAGATCACGATGAGCATCGCTACTCTTATCACTTTTAAATTGCCTGCGCCACCATAGCCATGTGGTTACCAAGGAAAATACGCCAAACGAGACCCACTGCAACTGCCAACTCATGGGTATCAAAGTCAGCAGAGCCCCAACCACCATTGCGGACAGACCTAACCAAAGTAAGTAGCCAGCGGTGCCGAGCAGTTCAAAAGCGAGCAGCACAAGCCCCAAGGCCAGCCAATGCCAGTAGTTAACAGTTTCAAGTAATTCCAGCAATTGAACCTCTATTTGTCTGTAGGTTTGTTGTGATTAAACATTTCAGCGATACCAGCGATCGAACCCATCAAGCCAGCGGCTTCGAGAGGCAACATGATAATCTTACCGTTTTCTGCCTGACCAATTGATTTTAAAGCCTCGGTATAACCTTGAGCAATGAAGTAATTGACGGCTTGCATGTCTCCTTTGGCGATCGCTTCAGAAACCATTGTGGTCGCACGAGCCTCCGCTTCGGCAGCACGTTCACGAGCTTCTGCTTGAAGTATAGCGGCTTGTTTGTCGCCCTCAGCTTTAAGAATCTCAGATTGTTTATGACCTTCTGCACGCAAGATTTCTGCTTGTCGAACCCCTTCAGCTTCAAGTACCTCAGCGCGTTTGTTACGCTCTGCTTTCATTTGCGCGTTCATCGCTGCGGTTAGATCGGCAGGTGGTTGTACGTCTTTAATTTCAATACGGGTTACTTTTACACCCCAAGGATTGGTTGCTTCATCAACGATTGCCAGTAACTTGGTGTTGATCATGTCGCGCTGGCTAAGCATTTCATCGAGTTCCATTGAGCCTAGCACTGTACGGATGTTTGTTAGGGTTAAATTACGAATGGCATGTTCGAGGTCGTTAACTTCATAGGCAGCCTGCGAGGCATCAATGACTTGAACGAAACAAACTGCATCAATAGTGACGTTGGCGTTATCTTTGGAGATGACCTCTTGTGCGGGGATATCCAACACTCGTTCCATCATGTTGATTTTATGTCCAACTTGATCGATTAACGGAATGATTAAGTTAAGACCTGGCTTTAGGGTATGTGTATAACGTCCAAAGCGCTCAACCGTCCAGTTATTGCCTTGAGGGACAGTTTTTACTCCTGCCACCACTAAGGCAATGGCGACGATGATGAAGACGCCAATAGTAATTAATGAATCAATAGCCATATTAGAGTTCCTTATGAGAGTCATTTTATAATTGTTGCTTAATTGAACGACTGAAACAATGGCATAAGTGAGAACTTAAGGCGAGTTTTGACAAAATAAAAGCCGGAATGACCGACTTTAATTTTATGATTTAGAGGGCACTAATATAGCATTGAATACAATTGTCGGCGGTATTTACTGGCGATTGTATTTCCCTGTCCCAAAGCAGCAAGAATATCCATAAATGATTTTTTAATTTCACCATCAAGGGCATTCAGGTTGCCCTTTAGTGCTGACATTAGTAATTCAAGTGCCTCTTCATCTCTGTTCACCTGATGGTAGCTGAGCGCGAGTTCGTTGGTGAGCTTTAAATCGTTTGGAGCTGCTTCTAGTGCTTGTTCCAGCAACTGGATCTCAGGGCTATTTGCAGCTTGGGCTTGCAGATCGAGTTTGGCAATTAAGCCTTTGTAGTAGTTGTCTTGGTATTCAAGGGGGATGTGGTCAAGCAGCGCTCTCGCTTGCTGGTAATCTTTTCCTTCAATGTAGCAATCTGCAAGAGCCAACTTAACGTCGCCTTTTTGTTGAATCGCTGCATCTAATGATTCTAATAGCGGTAGCGCTTGTGCATGGTTACCTGTTTGGATCCACTCAAATGCTTGTTGTAGGTTGCGTTCGTCTTGGCTTGGCAGGTGTTTAGTCAGCATCTCTTGGATTGCTGAAATCGGCTGAGGGCCGCCCAGTCCATCCACGGGTTGACCATTCATAAACAGTGCAATCGTAGGCAAGGCTTGAACGCCAAACTGACTTGCAATCATCTGTTCTTGCTCACAGTTAAGCAGTGCCAGAGTAAATGCGCCGTTATATTGTTGGGCAAGTGTTTGCAGTTCAGGTATCACTTGTGAACTCTCTTGGCTCATTGGCGCCCAGAAGTGAATAAGCACAGGTGTTTGCATCGATTCTTCAAGTACTTGGCGGAAGTTCTGCTCATTGAGCTCAACAATAAATGGTGATTGCATGTAAGGTTTCCTTGCAACATGGTCTGTATAGACAAGATATGGGCGTGACAGGCTGAGTTCAAGTTAACGAGTTGAAATATCTCGTGACGAAAACAAGAACACCGCCTAGTGTAGGCGGTGTTCATATTTCCCAAACGGGCAAGCGAAGGGGGTCTATAAAACGATAAACAACGTTAGTGCAACTCCCACACTCAGCCAGTTTAACTGTATTAAAGACATTGAGTTATTCCGAATAATGTAGCATTGGCAAAATCTGTATAAGGGTTTCCCCAAGCTTCAATATAGTGTCTCAATGTTACGAAATCATGACAACCGCGTTAGTTATTTTACGCGGCATGCCACAATATTTTATCCAACAGCCGAGTGGGCAGAATCCGTTTGAGGACGGCAAAAACTTTAGTCGGGGTAGTAATCCGATAACGAATCTTTGGTTTGTTTGATTCAAGGGCATGGATGAGAGGACCAACACATGCGTCAGTTGGTAAGACAAAAGCATTGTTTGAACTTTGGCTATCAAGCCGAGACATTTGTTGCTGATATTGCTTGTGATGGACACTTGATTCAATGGCAATCCAGCGCTGGAATGCCTTTAAGGCATTGGCTCGAAATTGAGTTTCGATAGGGCCGGGTTCAATAAGACTGATATGAATGTTACTGCCTTTGAGTTCTAAACGTAATGTATCACTCCAACCTTCAAGTGCGAATTTAGAGGCGTTGTAAGCACCTCGGTACTTCATGGCTGCAAATCCGAGCACGGAGCTGTTCTGAATGATTCTTCCTGAACCTTGGCGGCGCATTGTGGGTAAGATTTCACACACTAGCTGATGCCAACCGAAAAAGTTACTCTCGAATTGTTCACGTAACCCGTCAGTAGGTAGATCTTCCAACGCTCCCGGTTGACCATACGCACCATTATTGAATAACGCGTCGAGCTTCCCATCGGTTAGCTCGAGAGTTTGTTTGACGGCGAGCTTGATGCTGTTGCTGTCATTGAGATCAAGTTGCAGACAAGTCAGTCCTTCGGAGCGTAACCTATCAACGTCAGCTTGTTTACGACAAGAGGCGATGACTTGATAACCACGCTTGTGTAAGGCATGGGCGCATGTATACCCGATGCCTGTTGAGCAACCGGTAATGAGAATGGATTTTTGCATTTCAAGTAATAAGTTGAGCGATAGTGAATTTTAGAGTACTGGATTAATCTTGGTGTTGTAACAGATTTTTTAGCGCTGGCTCAATACGTGAATAGCTAAAATGAAAACCCAGCTCAGTCAACTTTTTAGGTTTGGCTCGAATACTGTCAAACAACAACACGGAGCTTTCACCCATCGCTAAGGACATCAACCATTTAGGTGTTCGTAATAGGTGAGGGCGCTTTAAGGTTTTGGCTAGAGTCTGACTAAACAGCTTGTTTGTCACCGGATGTGGTGCACAGAAGTTAAACTCACCGTGCGCGTGAGGGGTTTCGAGTAAATAGATGATTCCCCTCACCATGTCTAGCATATGAATCCAAGGGATATACTGGCGTCCACTCCCTAGAGGACCACCTAAACCAAATCGATAGGGTGGTAGCATCTTAAGCAGTGCACCGCCTTGCGGGGCTAGTACGACACCAGTGCGAAGAATACAGACACGCGTCATTTCGGAACGCGCGCGATTGGCTATTTGTTCCCACTTGCTACACACATGGTGAGGAAATCCACGATCGGATACGTGCAGAGACTCATCGAAAGGGTGTTCTTGCTGATCGCCGTAATAGCCCACCGCAGAACCGCTGATCAATACGTCAGGGGGATTTGTGCTGGCATGAATCAATTCAACTAAATGCTCTGTTAATGACCAGCGACTGTCACAAATAATGTCTTTCTGCGTTTTACTCCAACGTTTATCCGCGATAGGTTCACCGGCTAAGTTAATTACGGCATCAAAATCGTTGAGATGTTGAAAGCGATCTAAGGTCGTTACGTAGGTCACGTTGCCCATATCGGTGTGGCTGAGTCTCTCTTTTGCCCTTTTGGGGTCGCGAGTAAGCAGTACAATCTCATGGGTGGTTAAGTGTTTGAGGAGTTCTCGGCCAATAAAACCTGTCCCACCTGTGAGCAGTACCTTCATTCCTTATCCTTTTATGATTCATGGTAACCTAAATTAGGTTTTACCATAGACAACTATTGTTACTAATTATAGCGACTTAGCATGAAAAGTGATCACATGTATCAATATCACAATTTTTACATTTTGTTACCTTTCTATTCCTCTACGTAGGGGCAGTCACAGCCGAAGTCGTATTTGTTTGCCATGCTAATAAGTAGGGATATAGCACCGACGGACAGGAGGTTATGTGCAGGCAATGATAGCGTTAGCTAAGGCGCTACTTGGAAGTCTCAGGGATTTAATGCCTATTGTGGTTGTAATTGCTTTCTTTCAACTGGTGGTATTACAGGAACCCTTACCGAACTTAGTTTCAATCCTATTTGGCTTAGTGCTGGTGGTGTTCGGTCTGACCTTCTTCATCTTTGGTTTGGAAATGGGGCTCTTTCCTATAGGGGAGACGATGGCTCAGGCATTTGCTCGCAAAGGCAGTGTATTTTGGTTGCTGGCTTTCGCTTTTTGTTTAGGTTTTGGTACTACCGTCGCAGAGCCTGCACTTACCGCTGTTGCTGATGAAGCCGCAGAAGTGGCCGCTGAAGGAGGTATGATTGCCCACCAAGAGCAAGCGATGGAAGATTACGCGAATGGATTGCGTTACACCGTTGCGCTTTCTGTTGGTATCGCGATTTTACTTGGTGTACTTCGAATTCTGAAAGGTTGGCCGATTCAATACATGATCATCGGTGGTTACATTGGAGTCGTGGTTCTGACCATGTTTGCGCCTCAAAGCATTATTGGTGTTGCCTACGACTCTGGCGGTGTGACCACTTCTACGATTACTGTACCTTTGGTTACGGCTTTAGGGGTTGGGCTTGCATCAGCGATTAAAGGACGCAATCCGATGATTGATGGATTCGGTTTAATTGCGTTTGCATCGCTACTTCCCATGATGTTCGTGATGGTCTACGGAATGGTGATCGCATGATCGAATGGTCCCACTTTATTGACGTTTTCATCGGTACCATAAGTGATGTTGTACCGATTGCGACGATTATATTTGGTTTTCAGTTTGCGGTATTGAGACGACCAGTTAACAACTTGCCTAAGGTCATTTTGGGCTTCTTCTATGTCATTCTTGGATTGTCGCTGTTTCTTATCGGCCTTGATTTTGCCTTATTCCCACTGGGTGAAACCATGGCAACCCAGCTAACTGAGCCAAATTTTATTGCTGAGTTTCGTGTCTCGGTTGGCGAGAAAATTGAGTGGTTCGACTACTACTGGGTCTATTTGTTCGCATTCTTTATCGGCTTTAGCACGACCATAGCCGAACCCTCTTTAATCGCGGTGGCTATAAAAGCCAATCAGGTCTCGGGGGGCAGTATTAGCGTCAACGGTTTGAGAATTGCGGTTGCGCTAGGGGTTGCATTTGGTATTGCGTTGGGAAGCTATCGCATTGTTGTTGGAGACCCAATTCACTATTACATCATTTCTGGTTACATCATTGTCGTTATCCAAACCTTCTACGCACCCCAATTAATCATTCCCCTCGCATACGATTCAGGCGGGGTGACGACATCCACGGTTACCGTTCCTTTAGTGGCAGCGTTAGGGTTAGGGCTTGCTTCAACCGTACCGGGACGAAGTCCAATGATAGATGGGTTTGGACTAATTGCTTTTGCTAGTTTATTTCCGATGATCTCGGTGATGGGATACGCACAAATCACTCAGTGGCTCAACAAAGGTACTGAGCAGGAGGACAAAGAAAATGCGCTTTAAATTACTCGTTGCATTTGTTGAAGATAGTAAAACAGATGTTGTGCTGGACGCCGCTCGAAAGGCTGGGGCAACAGGGGCGACAGTGATAAATAATGCTCGTGGTGAGGGCCTAAATCAAAAAAGGACCTTTTTTGGTTTAACCCTAGATGTCCAAAAGGACGTATTGCTCTTTGTGGTTGAAGAACACTTATCAAGACACATCTTGGAGACGATTAATGAGGTGGGGGAGTTTGATCAGGAGTCCGGACAGGGGATTGCGATTCAGATCGATATTGAAGATGCGGTGGGTGTCGCCCATCAGGTCGAGAAACTAACAAAAGTTGTGGAGGATGAGATATGACAGAGCATGTGAAAGTCCGTGTGCGTGATGTAATGACTAGCAACTATGTCATTGTGGATGGCTTAACTACCGTTAAAGAGGGTATTCAACTAGCGCGCAGCCATGAAGTGAAAGCGCTGGTGGTCGACAAACGTAACGATGAAGATGAGTACGGCGTAGTGTTGATGAATGACATAGCCAAGAAGGTGCTCGCTCAGAATCGTTCTCCAGAACGCACCAATATCTATGAAATCATGACCAAACCCGCGTTGTCTGTTTCTCCTGATATGAATGTGAAGTATTGCGCTCGCTTGTTTGAACGTTTTGGTATCAGCCGTGCTCCCGTTATTGAACAAGGCAAAGTGGTTGGTATGGTCAGCTACAATAACATAGTGATAAACGGCATGGTCAGAGATGACTAATTGGGTCTCAGGGAGTAGAATCTGCAGCGTATTTTTGAGGAGATGATGTCGTGAAACTCTTTTTTGCCTCTGACCTGCATGGTTCTTTGCCTGCAACCGAACTTGTCTTGGATGCGTTTGAGCAATCTGGTGCGCAAACCTTATTTTTGTTGGGGGACACGTTAAATCATGGTCCCCGCAACCCTGTACCAGAAGGATATAACCCACAGCAAGTGAGTGAACGGCTTAATCAGTATGCTAAGCAAATCATTGCTGTTCGCGGAAATTGTGATAGTGAAGTGGATCAGATGCTGCTTTCGTTTCCCATGATGATGGATTACGCCTGGGTTATGTTGGAAAGCGGTCAACGCCTATTTGTAACGCATGGTCACCTATACAACGCTGCTAATCGACCACCACTAAAGGTTGGAGATGTGATTGTTCACGGGCACAGTCATATTCCGTCTGCTGAGTTAGATGGCGATCAGTATATCTTTAATCCTGGTTCTGCAACCTTTCCTCGGCAAGGTTACGCAGCAAGCTATGGCATGTTTGACGACTCTCAGTTGAAAGTCATGACATTTGACAATCAAGTGGTGATGCAAACAACGATAGCGCCACGTTAATGGCGCAGTTGATGTTAGTTGAACGTCGTTACTTAGAATCAGAATGACCAAGATCGCGCTCAGGGTCGATCAGATCCCTGACGCGTTGTTTAAGCACTTTAGCTTCCGGAAAACCGCCATCGCGCTTACGTTCCCAAATCATCTTTCCATTGCAGTGGATCTCAAATCGCCCGCCTGTATCAGGGTGAAGAGTGAGTGACTCAATCTCTTCACTAAAGGTATGCAGTAACTCCTGACTGAGCCAAGTTGAACGGAGCATCCAGTTACACTGACGACAGTAGTAGATATTAATATTGGCTTTTTGCATGGTCCTTCCCTCTAGATAATTAATTTAATGCCGACAGCAAAGGTAAGCAGCTCGAAACATAGCTTGATTGCGCGATTGTTCACACGGGTCGTCAGGTAGGCACCCAGCCCACCACCAATAAACGAGCCTAACAGCAAAGCGGGTAACCAAGGCCAGTAAACGGGAGCTCCAGCGTGAACCATAGCGACACCCCCAATCCCATTCCAGAATAAACCAACACACAACATGGTTAACGCAACGGCTTGTTTATAGCTGTATCCAAACCAACGAACAAGAAAAATGGTCACTAAGAGACCTGAACCCGCAGTCAGCGAACCGTTGATAACGCCGATGACCATCATACCAATTCCACCTAGCGCCCAGCCAAAGTGATGACGGTTGCGTTGGATCTCTTGCTGGCCGAGTTGTGGCTTAAATCGAGAGTAGATTCCTAGAGCGAGTATCATCAGACCGAGAGCGGTTTCCGCGATTTGCTCTGGGATGAGAAGGACAATATTCGCACCGATAATGACGCCTAAGCTACCGACGATAACCAGATATAACGCAACCTTGTAGCTAAAGCTTTTGTGTTTGATATGGGTATAGGCGGCCCCAATGCCGAGCGCAACGCTGGCTATCTTATGGGTTGCTAGAGCAATCGAGAAAGGTAGACCTAAGAATATCAGTAATGGGAACTGAAGTAGTCCAGCGCCTCCGCCAGAGAGTGAGGCGAGAGTGTTAGCAATCAGAGAGCCAACAAATAGGCCAACAGTGTTTGTCCAATCCATGTGATGCTTAGAAAAAAGGGGGCGTCATGCCCCTTTTACTTTATTGTTTAGTTGGTGAAAAGTACCGTAGAACCGTGACTTAAGCTAGTCAGAAGTAATGTTTTATCATTCACAATATCGATACGGCGACTTTGCTGTGCGTCCATTTTAAACAGCTGAGTAATCAGACTTAGCTGATCTTCGGTAAAGTCTTTACTTTGCGCCGAAGAGACATCTTTAAACTCGGTCGGAGAGACGAGTAAGTAGTTATCGCTGATGTCCCAATGGCCTGTCTCTGAAATGTTGATAATGCTTTCATTTTCAGTGTCGTTACCATAGAGACGTACTGTCGCTACACGAATATAAGTATTGTTTGGCAGATACTTAACGTTAGAGACGACATTCGCTTTACGTAAAGGACCCACTGAGTCATCGGGAATCTTTGCCGCGATAACAGTAACCATTTTTGACTGCCACTCATTTGAAGTTAGCACTTGCTCTACTTTGAGGTCACTTCCCCAGTAAAGCCAACCACTAAATACCGCTGACAGAATAAGTAGGCCTGCTGCAATTTTCTGATTCATCTTGGTGGTTCCTATTGGCAAACTTTACTGAGATCTTGTTGCTCAGCGAAGATACGTAATGTCACGTTCTCGCCTGAGTTATCCAGAGAATGAATGTAGTTGAGAACCAACTGATTATTCTGACCACCTGTGGCAATGACTTCGACTGGCGCAAGCTCGTTAGTATGTGTTTCATTGTACTTTTTCACACATTGCTCAATTGACGGGTACCAGTGACTTAAATCAGGATGATTGAGTGGCGTTTTAACCGGAGTATTGTCATAAACAGCAAGTTGACGGAATTTTGATTCACTCGGGTTAGTAAATAAAACAACGCACAGTGGCAGTAGCAGAGCGAGTGCGACCAACACCTTAGCCATTAAGCTTGAAGACTTCGTTACTTCAGGCGCTGGAATAGGTGCTTCTAATTGAGGTTCTGTAGAAAGAAGCTCAGTATCAATTACAGGTTCAGAAGCATGCTGAAGAGGTATTTCTACGTCTTCCATTGCAACAGCAGGCTGTTCAACTTCGTTAACACCACTCATCAATGGTGTTGTACGTTCTACCGAGCAGATTAGCTGGTAACCGCGTTTTGGCACCGTTTTAACGAACATTGGTGACTTTGTTGAGTCTTTGAGAAGCTTACGTAGTGTAGAAATGGCTTGCGTTAGGCTTGAATCATCGACTTCGAAGCCTTGTTTACGCCATACGAAATCGTGTAAATCATTACGCGAGACGATTTCACTCGGTTTTTCACAAAGTAAAAGAAGAATCCGGCTTTCGTTGCTCCCTAAACGAATCAGTTCGTTTTCGCATTCCTTGTCTGTGAGGGAGTTTGTATTGGGATCAAAAGTAAATCTGTTCGCAAGATTAAACTTAGTACCTATATTACTCATTAATGATGGCCATTTAATTTAAGTTTCAGACAGTTATTCAAGTAAGGCGCTTTCTAAGACTAGTCCAAAATTACTCTAGTTTAGATTTTTTGATTTTTAGAGAGTGCAAGGATAGTAAAGATTGAGATAAAAAAACACTGTTTTTATGATTCTTGACCTTGAATTTACATTTATCACCCTCATGTTAACTGACAGATTTGGGCCAAATTACTCTTTTTTTGATTAGGGTAGTGGCTTGATAACTAAAGAACTTATGGAGTTATCATGAGCGAAACAGTAACACAAAACAAAGAAACTCGCGGTTTTCAGTCTGAGGTAAAACAATTACTTCATTTGATGATTCATTCTCTTTATTCAAACAAAGAGATTTTCCTTCGCGAGCTGATTTCTAATGCGTCTGACGCTTCTGACAAACTGCGCTTTCAAGCACTGTCAAATCCAGACTTGTACCAAGGTGACGCTGAACTTGGCGTAAAACTTTCCTTTAATGAAGAAGCGAATACCTTAACGATCTCAGACAACGGTATTGGTATGAGTCGTGAGGATGTCATCGAGCATCTGGGCACCATCGCGAAATCTGGCACAGCGGAGTTTTTCTCTAAGCTATCAGAAGATCAATCGAAAGACTCTCAGTTAATTGGTCAATTCGGTGTCGGCTTTTACTCTGCATTCATCGTTGCTGATGCCGTCACGGTTCGCACTCGCGCAGCTGGCCTAGCGAGTGACCAAGCCGTTCAATGGCACTCAGCGGGTGAAGGTGAGTACACCATCGAAAACATCACCAAAGAAACTCGCGGTACAGATGTCGTTCTTCATATGCGAGAAGAAGGTAAAGAGTTCCTAAACGAATGGCGTCTGCGTGAAGTGATCAGCAAGTATTCCGATCACATTGGTATTCCTGTTGCGATTCAAACGTCAGTTCGTGATGATGAAGGTAAAGAAACAGGTGAGAAAAAATGGGAGCAGATCAATAAGGCTCAAGCACTTTGGACTCGCAATAAATCCGATATTTCTGAAGAAGAGTATCAAGAGTTCTACAAGCACGTTTCTCACGATTTTGCCGATCCTCTAACATGGAGCCACAACCGTGTTGAGGGTAAAAACGACTACACCAGCTTACTTTATATCCCTGCGAAAGCACCTTGGGATATGATGAACCGTGACCACAAGTCTGGTCTGAAATTGTATGTACAGCGCGTATTCATTATGGATGACGCAGAGCAGTTTATGCCATCGTACCTACGTTTCGTACGCGGCCTGATAGACTCCAACGATCTGCCACTCAACGTATCGCGTGAAATCCTACAAGACAACAAAGTGACTCAGTCTCTGCGCAATGCTTGTACTAAGCGTGTTCTAACGATGCTAGAGCGCATGGCTAAGAATGATGAAGAAAAGTATCAATCATTCTGGAAAGAGTTTGGCTTGGTCCTAAAAGAAGGCCCAGCAGAAGACTTCAGCAATAAGGAAAAAATTGCGGCCTTGTTGCGTTTTGCTTCGACGGAGGTGGACTCTTCTGAACAGACTGTTAGCCTTGCGTCATACGTTGAGCGCATGAAAGAAGGCCAAGATAAGATCTACTACTTAACAGCGGATAGTTATGCAGCGGCTAAGAATAGCCCACACTTAGAACAGTTCCGTTCTAAAGGCATCGAAGTCATTCTAATGTTTGACCGTATTGATGAGTGGCTGATGAACTACCTCACCGAATTTGATGGTAAACAGTTCCAGTCGATCACAAAGGCGGGGCTAGATCTTAGCAAGTTTGAAGATGAAGCTGAGAAAGAGAAACACAAAGAAACCGAAGAAGAGTTCAAGTCAGTCGTTGAACGTACTAAAGAGTACTTAGGTGATCGTGTTAAGGAGGTTCGTACCACCTTTAAGCTAGCAACAACGCCAGCCGTTGTAGTGACTGACGACTTTGAAATGGGTACGCAGATGGCCAAACTGCTGGAAGCCGCAGGTCAAGCTGCGCCAGAAGTGAAGTACATCTTCGAAATTAACCCTGAACATACCTTGGTTAAGCGTATGGCTGATGAAGCAGACGAAGAAGCCTTTGGCCGTTGGGTTGAACTTCTACTTGGTCAAGCGATGTTAGCTGAGCGTGGCTCAATGGAAGATCCATCTCAATTCTTAGGTGCAATTAATGCGCTTTTGACTAAGGGCTAATAGCTGAAAATTGGTAAAAAGCTCGCATCTTGCGGGCTTTTTAGCTTAATTGCTTTAATTGTGAATGAAGCGCGTTAAATAAGCGGCAAATGTGAGTGTTTAAGCATTCTTTAGTCGTAATTCGCGCTTTGGTTTTAAATTGTATGATAGAATGCATTCTTGAAACCAAACGAGCGGGCGTGTAATGTGCACGCCTGTTTTATTGTTAACTTGTAATAACAGTTATACCGAAACTTACCGTGAGCTAAGGCTGTGTGATTTACGACACCATAGTGAGCTTCGGTATAAATCATCATTATCTTAAGAGGATTCAACATGCGCATCATTCTTCTAGGTGCTCCAGGTGCAGGTAAAGGCACACAAGCAAATTTCATCATGGAAAAATACGGTGTTCCGCAAATCTCTACTGGTGACATGCTACGTGCTGCTATCAAAGCAGGTACAGAGCTTGGTAAGCAAGCTAAAGCTGTTATTGACGCTGGTCAGCTAGTTTCTGATGAAATCATCCTTGGTCTAATCAAAGAGCGCATCGCTCAAGATGACTGCGAAAAAGGTTTCCTACTAGATGGCTTCCCACGCACTATTCCTCAGGCTGATGGTCTAAAAGAAATGGGTGTAGCGGTCGATTACGTTATCGAATTTGACGTTGCCGATGACGTGATTGTAGAGCGTATGGCTGGCCGTCGTGCTCACCTGGCTTCAGGTCGTACTTACCACGTTGTTTACAACCCGCCTAAAGTTGAAGGTAAAGATGACGTAACGGGTGAAGACCTTGTTGTTCGTGACGACGACAAAGAAGAGACAGTACGTGCTCGTCTTGGTGTCTACCATGATCAAACTGCGCCACTAATCGAGTACTACGGTAAAGAAGCAGAAGCGGGTAACACTAAATACCTTAAATTCGATGGTACTAAGCAAGTTGCTGAAGTCAGTGCTGATATCGAGAAAGCGCTAGCATAAATAGCTAACAGCGAATTTTGAAAATTTGTTATAGTTAAAGCGACCCAAGTTGGGTCGCTTTTTTATGTTTATTCGTTGATCTATCAAGATCTTATTTACGTAAATATCCCTTTTAGGATTGATAGGAAGCTATGCAAAATAGTAAGAGACAAGGTGTGCTACTCGTTAACCTGGGTACCCCTGATGAAGCAACGTCCCCTGCAGTAAAGCAGTTTTTGGGTCAGTTCCTCCATGACAAACGAGTGGTCGATATGACGCGCTGGTTGTGGTGTCCGATTTTGCATGGTGTGATACTCCCAATCCGTGCACCGAAAGTGGCTAAGCTGTATCAGTCAGTATGGATGGAGCAAGGTTCGCCATTGATGGTCTATTCGAAAAGGCAGGTCGAGAAGCTACAAGTTTTAATTGATATGCCCGTTGAACTGGGTATGACTTATGGCAACCCGAGCCTACAAACCGGACTAGAAGCGCTGGTGGCACAAGGTGTGGAAGACATTATTGTTCTGCCTCTATATCCTCAGTATTCAGGTACAACGACGGCGGCAGTCTCGGATGGATTGACCAAAGCATTTAAAAAGATGCCCGTTGTACCAAGTTATCGGTTCATTCGTGATTATCATGATCATCCTTTGTACATCAAAGCGTTGGCAGAGAGCGTAAAACGTTCTTGGCAAGAGAACGGCAAAGGTGACTATCTGCTGTGTTCTTACCATGGAATTCCTAAGCGCTATGCGGATAATGGTGATATCTACCCACAGCATTGCGATGTCACCACGACGCTACTTGCACGTGAGTTAGGATTGGCACCCAATCAAATCGGTATGACCTATCAGTCTCGTTTTGGTCGTGAAGAGTGGCTACAGCCCTATACGGACAAGACCTTGGAAACACTACCGAGTAAAGGGATTAAAAAACTCGATATTCTTGCGCCTGCATTTTCTGTCGATTGTTTGGAAACACTGGAAGAACTGGCTGAGCAGTGTTGTGAGATTTTCACCGAGAATGGTGGTGAAACATTTACCTATATTCCTTGCCTCAATGACGATGACTTGCATATTGAGATGATGACGCAATTAGTTACTCAAGGTTAATGCGCGCTAACTGATTCTAAAAGGGCTGCCGGTGGCAGCCTTTTTTGTGCATCCTATACTGGGCTTTGCCATCTATGCGCCATCTAAAGGCGAGCAAAACCGTTCCACTGCCTGCCAAAGAATGCTGTCTGGCATTTGGATATAGTCAATGTTTGAGAGCGCATTTTTCCATAAATCTAAGCAGGCAGCCGGCCTGTTTTCACTCGTATAGTGAGCCAAAACTTGCTTGGCAGGTACACTACTTGTTAGAGCCGCTGTTGCCTTTATAGTGTCGGTACTCAAATACCTGACCTTTTTCGTTGAACGCGTAGACTGAATATTCGTCTTTTTCATTGCCATATTCCATGCCTGGAGAACCCATTGGCATTCCCGGAACAGCAAGTCCTTTCGCATTGCGTGGTGGGTTTTCAAGGAAAGCTTGAATGTCTTCCGCAGGAATATGACCTTCGAATACGTAGCCATTAATTTCTGCTGTATGACAAGAAGCAAGTTCAGGTGTAATCCCCAACGTTTGCTTAATAGGATTCATGTTTTCGTGTAACTTCTCTTTAACTGTGAAGCCTGCATCTTGCATATGTTTCGTCCACTCAGTACAACAGCCACAGTATGGTGATTTATGGTTGAGTACATCGGTAGCCAATGCGTGACCAGAAATCAGAGTTAGTGTTGCTAGGGCAAAAAATTTACGTTTCATAATAACCTCTACGAGCTTTTAAAAAGTCTTAAACGATTAGCGTTGCTTACTACGGTAATCGAGGAAAGTGCCATTGCTGCACCTGCAACTACAGGGCTAAGCAAAAAGCCAAAGCCGGGATAAAGAACACCCGCGGCAATAGGGATACCTAGCGAGTTATAGACGAAGGCCCCGAATAAATTTTGCTTCATATTACGTACTGTTGCTTTAGAGAGCTCAATTGCTCGAACAACAGACAGTGGTGACGAGTTAAGCAGTGTCATCTGTGCACTCTCGATGGCGATATCGCTGCCTCCCCCCATCGCGATGCCAATATCAGCAAGGGCTAGAGCTGGCGCATCGTTAACGCCATCGCCTATCATTGCAACGCAGTGGCCTTGACTTTGTAAATCAGCAATATGGCCTGCTTTCTCATCTGGCAATACTTGCGAGATTACTTGCTCAATTCCCAGCTCTTGTGCAATGGCTTGTGCGACACTCGAATTATCACCAGTGAGCATTATTGGCGTGATATTGATGGCTTTTAGTGCTTCTACAGCTTGTTTCGCATCGGGCTTTATCGGATCTGCGATGGCGATAACGCCAATCACCGTTGAGTTTTCAGCGACAATAATCGGTGTCCAAGCGTTGTCTAGATATTGCTGAAGTTCACTATCAACCTCATCTAAACGCCATGCTTGCTCACGCGCATAAGCCAGTGAGGTAACGGTAATAGATTGTTGTTCTACTTTTGCAAACACTCCCTGACCGCGGCGGTTTTCAAATTCCGATACCTCGAACAGTGGTAGAGACTGCTGATGAGCTTGTTGAACAATAGCTTTAGCAAGTGGATGTTCTGACTGTTGTTCTATTGAAGCTGTGAGCGTTAGCAACTGGTCATTATGACCATTGACTGCATAGATGCCTTGAACATTTGGCTTGCCTTGAGTCAAGGTGCCTGTTTTGTCAAAGACCACCGTATCTATTTTGCCTGCTGACTGCAAAACGTCGGCATCTTTAATCAAGATCCCCATCTCGGCCGCTTTACCAATACCAACCGTTACAGATAGCGGGGTCGCCAACCCTAATGCGCATGGACACGCAATAATAAGAACGGTAGTAGTGACAATTAGCATGTAGCTGGCTTTAGGTTCTGGACCAACCATAAACCAGACCAATGCAGATAGGAGAGCAATTGCTACTACAACTGGAACGAAAATTGAAGAAATTTGGTCTGCGAGTTTAGCGATAGCTGGTTTGCTACTTTGAGCCTCGCGGACCATAGTGATGATGCGTGACAACATGGTGTCGCTACCTACACTTGAAGCGCGAATGATTAAACTACCATCCTGATTAATGGTTCCTGCGGATACAGAATCCCCAACTTGCTTATTCACCGGTATTGGCTCGCCAGTCAACATTGACTCGTCTAGATAAGATTCACCAGACTCAACGATGCCATCAACAGGTATTTTTTCACCGGATTTCACCCGCAGTCTCATTCCCAGGTTAATTTCGTCGATGGTGATGTCTCGATCGCCTTGTTCCGTCACCAGAGTCGCCACCTGAGGCTGAAGATTAATCAGAGCCTGAAGTGAGCGGGTGGTATTCGCCTTAGCTTTGGCTTCTATATAGTGACCAAGCGATATCAGGCCAATAATCATTGCGCTTGCTTCGAAGTAGACGTGTCTAGATGCGGCAGGAAACCAGTTGGGGAAAGTGACCACTAACATTGAGAATAACCAAGCTGTACCTGTCCCTAGGGCGACTAAGGTATCCATTGTCGCTCGTTTGTGAGTGAGCGCTTGCCATGCGTTAGTGAAAAATGTTTTTCCTGCTGTCGCAAGTAGCCATAAACAGATAACACCAATGATGCCCCAAAAGATTTGGTCTGCGTTATTGCGAATCATCATATTACCGCCTGCAATTCCCCACAGCATGAGTGGCGCACCGATCATCAAACCTAACCAAGCACTTTTCTTATGGTGGGTTTGAACTGCTTGCTGCAATTCGAGTTGTTTTTGCTGCTGGTTTTGAGGATCGTCAATCAGTTGGGCTTGATAGCCAGATTGAGAGACCGAGCGTAATAGCTGAGTCTCGATCTCCTCAATGGGTTGGTTGGAAAAAATAAGTGCGCTTTGTTCAGCAAGATTGACTTGAGCTTTTTCTACGCCTTTTACTGAGATTAAGGCTTTCTCGACCGAAGAGACACAACTGGCACAAGTCATACCCGATATAAGAAGGTGCGCCGAGTGTTTAATGGGTAATGGTTGCCCTCTCTCTATAGGGGCGGCGATTTCTTCGTCAGCGGGTACAGCTTCCACTTGCGGGGAGAATGGACTTGCTTGATAACCCAATGACTCAATCAATTGGATGACTTCTTGTTGTGAGTGAAGCGATACAAGCTCTAGCTCTGTTTTCGATACACGAAAGGAGCCATTGAGTGGAGACTGCTCAAGAGCTTGTTCCAACTTAGCAACACATTTACCGCAATTGAGTCCAGTTAAGAACAAATGATGTTTGTGGCCTGCCTGATAGCCTAGCTTCTCAATTGAATCTGCAAGTGCGGCAAAAGAACTGCCTGTCTCTAAAGAGATGTGAGTGGGAGACAACTGATCAATGCTGACTTGGTGTTCTGCCGTAATTGTTCGCTCCACTTTTCTTGCACAGCCCATACAGTTTAAGCCAGAGAGTGGGATATCAAACTTAGTCATAACATCACCTTAATTATTCAACTGTTGCTAAGCGTAAACCTTACCGCAAGGGTAAGGTCAAGTATTTAAATAAAACGTCAAAATCACCGATTGCCGTGAATTAGTGGGCAGGAAGCATGCGAGGCAATTCAAACTTTTTATTTGGGAAATATAAAGTTCCGTAAATAGATAAAAAATCACAGTGATCTAGCCAGCAGATTTGGCGAACAAGCGCTCCATGTACGCAACGCGCAAGCAGTATTGACGTTTATGTTTATTGAGGTTTCTTTTTAAGTTGTTGATTTTAATTGGTTTGCTCAATTTTACAATTTTCTGATTTGAAGCTGGTCAGATTATCTTTTCATTCCTTTTGTGTCGCGAAAAAAGTTTGCCACCATGACCCCGTCCATAAATAGTTCCCTTCAAAACAACCAGTTAGTTTTGTGTGAGGGGAACAAGGAAAAATTCAAATAAATAGGGGTTAATCTTATGTCTCACTTTAAAAAGACTCTTCTTGGCGCAGCAATCGCCGCAACTACCATGGCCGCTGGTACTGCTAACGCGTATATGCTGGGCGATCCGAATGATGCAAACGTAGAAGTCTACGGTGTCGTCTCTATCTCTGCTGTAGACTACGGAGCATCGAAAGCGACAGGTCCAGATGATGGTTGGGCGCTTGAAAATGAAACTCGCATCGGTTTCCGCGCGGCTAAAGCAATGACAGATAACGTAACTGCGTTTGCTCAAGTTGAGTCAGGTTGGGTATTGGACTACGGTGCCGATTTAGGTAACCGCGATACTTTCGTCGGTCTGCGCGGCGATGATTGGGGTCAGGTTCGTTTTGGTCGTATGTTGACACCGTTATATGAACTTGTTGACTGGCCATACTCAGCATCTAACCTAGGTCGTACTTTTGACCGCGCATGGCGCAGCGGCGAACGTTACCACTTTGACCGTAAGAGCCAAATGGCACGCTACGATTCACCAATGTTTGGTGAGATGGTTAAATTCAGCCTAGCGGGTGGTAATGGTAGTGAAAACCACGAAGATTCTAACTTCTTCGGTGGTTCTATCACAGTGGCGCCAGCTGATATGCTAACGTTACATGCAGCGTTTGAAACGGCTAAAGGTACAGTATTTGAAAGTGCTACCGACAACGTGTTTGATACAAACAATGCAACACCAGGTAACCCTCTAGATATTAAAGAACTAGGGAAAGCGGCTTCTGTCGGTGATACGGATTCATACTTTGTAGGCTTCGAACTTCGTCCAATGGACAACTTTAATATCCTTGGTGCATACAAAACGGGTTCGTACGACTCAACTAACGGTGGTGGTGACTACGGTTACACCAAACGTGAAATCGACGCTTACTCGATTCAAGCGAACTACTTCTTTGGTAACGCAAACATTCGTGTTGGTTACGCAGACCAAAGTGGTAAGCAAGATGGCGTAGACAACAAAGATATGGATTCAACCTCTATCAGTGGTGAATTGGGTTACTCATTTAGTTCTGTATACACCTTTGTTCGTTTAACTCAACAAGATGACTCTTCGTACGATGATGACCTAATGGTTCGTATCGGTACTGAGTGGACATTCTAATAAATACATTATGACCCGGCGGACAGTTTGTCCGCCTTTTTCCGTTTGTAACCGTGAGGAAGAGAGAATGAAAAAAATCATTGCAGCGGCCATTGTGCTTTTGATGTGTAGTATGGCTCATGCTCAAGTGACGATTCACACCGATAGCCGAATAGAGATTCTAGCGGTAAATCAACAGCTCAATCAGATACCAAAAAAGGCTAAGGGGGATCTGAAAATAGCTAATGGTCACAATCAGATATTGCTACGAGTCACGGCAATGGTTGATGGCAATGGTGGCAAGAAGAAGTTTAACTCTCATCCAATGGTGGTCACATTTGACGCACAGAACGAAACTCTATTGTTTGAAACGCCTTTCGCGATTCGAGATCAGCGTGGGGTAAGTAAGTTTGAAAAGAGTCCAACAGTTAAAGTTACCAGTAATGGACAATCAGTGCAGATCGTGATGGATCAGATTGTGAATCAGTCTTTTGCGTTGATTCACGATTACGACGCGATGCTGAACGACTACAACTTGACTGGTGGTATTGCGGCGATATCTGTTACACCTTCTGAGCCAAACATTAAGACGAGTTCCGCGTCAGTGGCGTCTGTCAACGTGGATCAAAAAGTGCAATCGAAAGTGATCCAGCGTGATTTTCTCTCTATGACGTCATCAGAGCGCCAAGAGTTTATCTCTTGGGCGGTAAAACATATTAACGATTGATTGTAGATTTGCATATCGGTGCTAAAATAACGCGCAATTTTAGCACCATCGCACATATTGAAGGCGTGGTGCAGTCATTCAGACAATCAAGGTATTTTACATGACGGTTAAAACTCGTTTTGCTCCTAGCCCAACAGGCTACCTACACGTTGGTGGTGCGCGTACTGCACTTTACTCTTGGCTATACGCTAAAAACCAAGGTGGTGAATTCGTACTGCGTATTGAAGATACGGATCTTGAGCGTAACTCGCAAGAAGCAGTAGACGCGATTCTAGAAGGTATGAAATGGCTAGGTCTTGAGTGGAATGAGGGGCCTTACTTCCAAACTCAGCGTTTTGATCGTTACAACGAGATGGTTGATAAACTGCTGGCTGAAGACAAAGCATACAAGTGTTACGCATCTAAAGAGTTGCTAGATGAAATTCGTGCACAACAAGAAGCGAACAAAGAAATGCCTCGTTACGATGCTGAACACCCTAAGATTAAAGCAGCAAACGATGCAGCTAAAGATGGCGATCCATGCGTTATCCGTTTCCGTAACCCTAAGGAAGGCAGCGTGGTATTCGATGACCAAATTCGTGGTCGTATCGAAATTCGCAACAGCCAGATGGATGATCTAATTATTCGTCGTACTGACGGCTCACCAACATACAACTTCTGTGTTGTAGTTGATGACTGGGATATGGGCATTACTCATGTTGTTCGTGGTGAAGACCATATCAACAACACGCCTCGTCAAATCAATATCTATGAAGCATTAGGTGCACCAGTACCTACTTTTGCTCACTGTGCAATGATTCTTGGCGATGACGGTGCGAAACTGTCTAAGCGTCATGGCGCTGTTTCTGTAATGCAATATCGTGACATGGGTTACCTACCAGCAGCACTAAACAATTACCTTGTTCGTCTAGGCTGGTCTCACGGTGACCAAGAGATCTTCTCTGAAGAGGAAATGATTAACCTGTTCAGTCTAAACGCAGTATCTAAGTCAGCGTCTGCGTTCAACACAGATAAACTACAATGGTTGAACAACCACTACATTAAGACTTCAGAACCTGAGTATGTTGCAGAGCACCTACAATGGCATCTTGATGAGCAGAAATTAGATGTGACTAACGGTCCTGCTATTACTGAAGTAATCAAGCTTGTTGGTGAACGTTGCAATACGCTTGTTGAGCTAGCAGAACAGATTCGCTACTTCTATGAAGACTTCTCTGAATTTGAAGCGGGTGCGGCGAAAAAGCATCTACGTGGTGTAGCGAAAGAGCCACTAGAACTAGCACTAGCAAAAGCAGAAGCGTTAACAGAGTGGACGACGGAAAGCATTAAAGATGGTGTTATTGCCGCTGTTTGTGAAGAGCTTGAAATTGGTATGGGTAAAATTGGTATGCCACTACGTGTAGCGGTTACGGGTGGCGGTCAGTCTCCATCGGTAGATACAGTTATGGCTCTTATCGGTAAAGAGCGTTGTGTTGCTCGTATCAAAATGGCATTGGCATACATCGCAGAGCGCGAAGCCAACGCATAATGGTTATTGCCAGTTCGAAAACCGCAGCTCTACGCTGCGGTTTTTTTGTCTCTAGTAAAGACCAGAGCGAGAGAGTACTTACAATATATTTTCTCGTTATTGAGAATTTGTTTTTCGTTCCCTAGTTGGCTGAATTTTATTGGGTAAATTCATACATGCGCCAATCCCTTATCCTAACTAGCTTTACGTGGTTTCGTGCTTTTTTTCGGATTATTCCCTGACAGTTCGCTGACAAAATCCTACTTTGAATGTTGGGAAATGCGTATATAGTTCGCTTACGGATTTAGATGTTTATGCCGTGGGTATTGTTTTGGTCAAAATAAAATTATGAGTCGTATTCTGTTCCCATATGGGCTTTTTCTAAGGGGAAATGGAAATGTGCACTAAGGCTAAACAACTTTCAGATTTGAGGAATAAAAAACATGAAAAAATTAGCAGCGGTAATTTCAGCATCACTTCTTCTTGCATCTGCGCCTTCAATGGCAGAGCTTTATGTCGGTGGTAAAGTAGGTAAATCTTGGTTGGATGATGCATGTACAACAGCGACAGCAAACTGTGATGATGAAGCTTCAACAGCAGGTGCATTCATCGGTTACGAAATGTGGGACTTTCTATCAATCGAAGGTGGTTACGACTACCTAGGTAAGTTTACAACTGATGGTCTTAATGACGATAAAGTTGAAGCATTTACGCTAGCTCCAAAGTTAAACCTACCGATTACTGACGATATCTCACTTTACGGTAAATTTGGTGGTGCATACGTCAAATATGGCGACAAAGAAGATGCTTCATACATGGGGGCTGCGGGTATTGAATTTGACTCACATAAGAACGTGACTTTGCGAGTTGAATACCAAACCATTACTGATGCAAACAATGAGCTGGTTCGTGCAATGGGTAATAGTGCGACGCTAGGCGTAGTTTACAAGTTTGGTAGCAACGAAGAAGCTGCACCAGTTGTAGTAGAAGAAGAGATGGTTGAAGAAGTCGTTGAAGAGACTCCAGCAGAGCCTGTTGTTGAGACTAAGACGTTTGAGACTCAGCTACTAGGCACAGGTAGTTTTGAACTAAATAGTACAAAGCTAAACCAACAGAGCGCTTCTCAACTGGATGAGCTGGTAGAGTTCCTTAATACTTACCCACAAGCGAAAGTCGAAGTGATTGGTCACACTGATTCATCTGGTGCGGCTGAGTACAACCAAGTGGTATCAGAGAAGCGTGCAGAGTCTGTAGCGTCTACTCTTGAGCAAAAAGGTATTGATGCGTCTCGTATTACCGTTCGTGGTGAAGGTGAGAATAACCCAATTGCATCAAATGACACTCGTGAGGGTCGTCAGCAAAACCGCCGTGTTGAAGTGATCGTACCTAGCTTTGAGTACCAAGTTCAGCAGTAATAATTAAAATAACAACGTTAGTAATTGAGCCCCAACCCCATGGTTGGGGCTTTGTCTTATATATGAGAAAGAAAAAGCACCTATAATTCCATCGTTATATTGTTTGCATATCGATAGTTATTAGATGTGCAGTACTACCAATATGCTTATCAATAGGTTCCAGTTTAGAGAAATAAGTTGTTGTCACGCCTGTAGTTAAGACTTTCGAAATAAAACTGGTCGATTCAGGCAGTTTTGAGCTAAATAGCACTAAACTAAAACCAGAAAGCCAATCAACTCTTGATGAACTGGTGGCGTTTATGAACCAGTACCCGCAGTCTAATGTCGAAGTGACAGGCTACACCGATTCGACTGGCGTAGCCGCTTACAACCAAACTTTGTCTGAAAAACGAGCTCAATCTGTCGTGGATGTTTTGATCAATGAAGGGATTGAAAGTCGTCGTATCACAGTACGTGGTGAAGGGGAAAATAACCCAATCGCTTCGAACGAAACTCGCGAAGGTCGAGAACAAAATCGTCGCGTAGATTGTTGTACCAGCTTTTGAATACCAACAGTAATCTATTAAGACTGTATAGGTCGTTTGGTTAAAAGAGTGACTCTAAAAGAAAGGCCTTGTTGTATAACAAGGCCTTTTATTTTTTAAATTACTTAAGATCGATGCTATTCAATCGTCCCATAAACTCGAGAATTTCAAGGTTCTCTTTGTTTGCTTCTAACAGCGCTTTTTTCGTCTTTGTGTAGGCAGCTAAACGGCCATGTTTCTTTATTGAGCAAACGACACTTTTGTAAATTAGTTTGCCGTGCTCATCGTAGTTACGCCATGCCGCAATATAGCACTCATCTTTTGCCGCTGGATTTTCCTTTGTAGGCCGGGGTTTGAAAATTATCTTGGGTTCCAGAGAGTGAGGTAATCGCGTCATCAGGTAAGGATCTTTCAGTAACTTACGCCAAAACTTTCCCCACATTTTACTCCCCAGCTCATTGCGAAGCTTAATGGCTTTCTTCAGTCCTTTCTTTTCACCTATACGAATGTAGCCCACAGAGCGGTGAAGAACTTTGTCGTCCGGAGTGTGAATATGGATTTTATAGGCTGTTTTAGCTTTTGAGATGAAGCGGTGACCAGTGTTCGTCTCTAAGTTACTCTTTTTCATTCTTTCGCTATCGATAACTTTATTAATAACTATTTTAGATGATTGTATTCAAATGTTGAAGGTTTGTTTGTAAGGATGTACGGGTTTCTTATGCTGAAAACAAGGCTGAAATATGAGTGTAGTTTGAATAGCTTCAGCTTGAGTAAGGGAATTGTGTGAAACTTGTCAATTGAATCGACATTGAGACAAGGGCAATCTGCACACCGACAGAATGGGGCTAGTAGTTACTAACTTGCTAGCCCTTTTAAATATGGCGCTCCCGACAGGATTCGAACCTGTGACCTATCCCTTAGGAGGGGATCGCGCTATCCAGCTGTGCCACGGGAGCGTAACGCTATGATACTGATTTAAATCCAGAAGTTAAGCTCATTGTGGTGGTTTTACAACAGCTTGTGCATTACATCGCCAATCTGGATGCTGCCAGCAAGTTCCGCTTGATCGATGGTGAGTTCTGCTTCGTTCTCATAAACACGTGAGACCGTTAAAGTGATGTCTGTTTCGGTGACTTTGTTACGTGGAAGTCCGCGCTGGTCGATAAACGAACCGGTATGCCACAACTGCAATTTATCACCAGGTTCCACACCATGAATTCTACCGAGATCCATGGTAATGGTATTTCCCCATTTGGCGACCACTTCTGGAAGCGTGATTTTACATGACACTTCTGATTCTAAGTCGAGCATGATATTTCGGCTTACTCGAAGCATCATATCTCCGTAAGTAGAAGCCCAAAAACGAGCACTTTTGGTGTCAACTTGGCTGGTTTTAGCGAAAGGCCAGCGTGCGACTTCGCGATAGTTGCGGTTATAAACCTCATTACCTGTCTTACCATCGAATACCGTCATTTCCAGAGCAAACTGACGATTAATAATGTCGTCCTTAATCAGGTTTTGCTCTATGGTCGCGGTTAAATCCGTAATCACTCCGCCGATGATGTACTGTGCGCCAGTATCTTGGGCAATCATTTTAAGGCGTTCTGGGTACTTTTTACTGATTTCATAGTCAGTGGTGCCAACGGAGATAAAGTTGGCTGATTCCTGATCCAGTTGGCGGTTAATAACATTGGCAAAGTCATCACCCACATCATAAATTTGCCCCATGACTGCTTGGCTAGGAGAGGCAAGCGCAATGTTGCCAACCAAAAACGTCTTTTTGTACTGCTCAACGTGGCAACTGGTTGCCGATGGGTAAATGTCTACCCTTGCTCTGACAAACATCACTCCGCGACGTGTCTTTTGCTCTTCAACCAAGATGTAACGTACTTCACTATTCGTGAATTGGTACTCTTTGCGTTCACTTTCCAACAGCGGACGAAGGTTTGCAATGCTGCCTATATCCGCGCCAGAGAATCGGACGGCTTTGTAGAGCGCATCTTCCAACGCATGGATTCTAGCTACCTCTTCGGATGACACGACAGTGGCTGTGCCAGTCACTTCATACCAACCTGCCAACGCTGAATTAGCAATGAGGCTGATGAATACGGTTGAAAAGAGCTTCAGAAGCGATTTTTTCATGTTTATTTACCAAGTTGGTTCATTTTTTGCTTATTGAATCTTAGCTGATTTAGGCATTGCCTTTCTGAATAGGTGCATAATTAGAAAAGCAAGGAATGTTCCACTTTTAGAAGAGAGCTAAAAGAAACGACATTTTAGGCCTTAATGTATCGGAGATTAGAGAATGAAAAAATGGCTAACGCTAGTACCAGTGGTGTTTTTAACCGCTTGTGCCTATGCCCCAATATACAATGGTAAAGAACCTTATGCGGGTTCTCAGTTTATGCTGATGGAGAGTCCGCGTCATACTCTTGACTTCTTTGTGGAGAGTATGACCGAAGACTTGATGGTTTCTAACACCAGTGTTTCTGCACGGACACCTATTGCCGTCACATCATTTGTAGATCTACAAAATATGGATGCGACAAACTGGCTAGGTAATTCGGTATCAGAAGGTTTTATTCACCAGTTCCAGCGTCGTGGTTTTAAAGTTGTAGACTTTAAAACGACAGGCTCTATTCAAGTGACTCATCAGGGTGACTTTGCATTTAGCCGAGATTGGAAAGATCTGGCTCAAGAGCAAGATATCCAATATGTACTGACAGGGACAATGCTGCGCCAAGAGGGCGGTGTTATTGTGAACGCCCGTGTGGTAGGGATGCAATCTCGCGTTGTTGTCGCTACAGCTCAAGGCTTCTTACCTGCAGATCGAATTGGTCGAGATCTTGATACCCTTAATAGTATTCGTACTCAAGATGGTGTATTAATTCGCTCAGACCCAACGATTACCCAACCTTACACCGTGATTTTACGCCCGTAGGAGCCGAGATGAAAAAGATATTACTCCTTGCTGTCGTTCTCATAATGGTCGGTTGTCAGCCGTTAAGTAACATGCGTTCTGGTGACTGGTTAACGGCTGTTGGCTACGCCAGTATTAGCGAACAGAAAGGACGTAACGAGAAAGAGAAGCAAGTACGTGCGATGCGAGCTTCGAAGATCGATGCTTATCGTGAACTTGCTGAGCAGGTCTACGGCATGCGCGTGAGTGGTCGAGCTGATTTGCAAGACCAACGTCTAGGTACAGAGCTCACATCAGGGGCGGTAGATGGCGTTATCCGTGGCGCGGAAGTCGTCAGAAGTTACAAAGTCGGGGATAGTTATGTCACTGAACTGCGTCTTGATATCCAGAAAATGAACAAGCTGCGTGATTACGGCGAAGTTCAGCAAGTACCTGAAAAAAGGCAGCAAACTCTTTTCTAACTTACCCATTCTCTCTGATACAAAAAAAGCGGCAATCATTGCCGCTTTTTATTGAATGCTTTTAGGCTTTGATATTTGTGCCCAAAGTGGTGATATTTTTGGTTTGTCCTTCAGATGTATAAGTCATACCAAGTTTCCCTTGTGACTGTTTCATCAGATTGTTGAGTTTGTTAAAACTCAGTTGGGCACGCTGGAGAGCTTGACCATTAATATCGTTAGCTTGTTGGCATTGGCTAATAAGCGCTCTTATCTGTTCTACCAGAGGGCTCAACTCTGGGTTGGTGGTAAGAGTCTCTACTTCAGGGTGGCGACGAATACGATCATCAGTCGTTTGAAGTTGCTCAATAAGCGTAATCTTTTGTTTGGCAATCTGTTCAATATCTTTGGATAGTCGATTAGCGATAGCGTGCTTTTCCAACACAAGGACTTCACTCAGTTCTTGTGCATTTTTAAATTGGAATTCAACTAGTCCTTGCAGTGCTGCCATTTACAGATATCTCTTGGTTTAGAATCCGCCCAATTCTTTTTCGAACTTCATCATGTTATCAGCAAGTTTTTCAGGATCAACTGAGTAGGAGCCATTCGCGATAGCCTCTTTAATTGCCGCAACCTTTGCTTTGTCGAAACTAGGTTGGCTGACCATTTGATTGTGCATTTCTCCCACCGCTTTTCCTTGTGAGCTAAGTGAAACTGCATCTTGCGTGACAGACGACTTCTTTGCGGATTCAGAACCGCTCGTTTGAGTGCTGTCGTTACGTACAGAGTGCCTCGTCGATGTAGAAAGAGGTTGCCCTGAACGAATATTATCAATACCTGCCATATGTTGAGCCTTTTACGAATTAGAACTTGTACTGTCAATATCGACTACTAGGGTAAGAACTTTAGCTTTTTTTCTAACCAGTTAAAAAATTACCGTCACTTCCGAAATTCCAGATACACGCCCTTCAATTATACGGTTGGATTTACTATTTTTCACTCTAATCTGTTCACCATGTGAGCCATCCGTTAGAGCGACGCCTTTTGTTGTGATGGTCATACCGGATTTCACCGCTTTTATTGTCACGGTTTCATTGCGGCAGACTACACAAATATCTTGTTCTTCAAGAATTTCTCCAGCACGGAGATTTTTTTTGGCTTTTGCGCCAATAACAGCATCAACTGAGGAAAAGCCTTGCCGCCTAAAGCGTTGCAAGTCTACCATATTAATAGCGACATCTTGCCCAGAGATCAGTTGCCCACGAGAAAGTGCGGTGGTCAGCACGACTTGTGGTCCAGTACGAACTAATCTTACAGGTACATAGACTCGCCAACTGTCATCAGGACATTCGACGAGCACAGTGATGTTACTTGCACTAGGATTGGTAGAGGAGGAGGAAGTCTCTAACGGGGCGGGGCAGTCAGTAGCGAATATTCGGCTATCAACGCTAGCAGCGGTCGCCTGTAAGGTACCACCAGTAGGCCACTCAATTGTGGACAAAATGTACTCTTCGGCTGCTTGCTGAATCTGCGCAATTTGGTTTTCTGTTGCGGATGTCGCTGAAAAACTAAAGAAAAAGAATAAAAAGCCGATAGACTTACAAAACTTTTTATAGAAAGCTCTACAATTAGTTATGGAAAATGAGCACAAGTGTGATTTAGGATATGTCATTTTGTTTCTCTGGTTTTTCATGGCCTACAGTAGACTACCACTTTTTTAGCATGAAAGTTTGAGATGGAGATGAGCTTATGACGGGTATTCTTGATTCTGTGAATCAGCGTACGCAACTCGTCGGTCAAAACCGATTAGAACTCCTAACCTTTCGCCTAATGGGGCGTCAGCGTTATGGAATAAACGTATTTAAAGTAAAAGAGGTTCTCCAGTGTCCTAAACTTACTTCAATGCCAAACTTGCACCCTTTAGTGAAAGGGGTTGCCCATATTCGTGGCCATACAGTTTCAGTCATTGATTTAAGTTTAGCTATTGGTGGCCGTCCGACAATGGACGTTGAAAAAGCGTTTGTTGTAATTGCAGAGTTTAACCGAACAATTCAGGCTTTCTTAGTTACTTCAGTCGAGCGCATTATTAATATGCACTGGGAGGCGATTTTGCCGCCACCAGAAGGAGCAGGCAAAGCGAACTACCTGACGGCTGTAACGAATATCGATAATGAGTTAGTAGAAATTCTCGATGTAGAAAAAATACTGGCAGAGATTGCGCCTGTTGATGAAACGATGGACGCATCCATTGGTGAAGAAATTGCGCAGGCGGAAACGGAAAAAGAAATTGTACGTCGTATACTTATTGCTGACGACTCTACCGTGGCACGTAAGCAAGTTGAGCGTGCAATTACTTCCTTAGGTTTCGACGTCGTTGCTGTGAAAGATGGCAAAGAGGCTTATGAAAAGCTTGTGGAAATGGCATCTGAAGGCAGTATTTATGATCAGATATCTCTGGTTATCTCTGATATCGAGATGCCAGAAATGGACGGTTATACATTGACTGCGGAAGTACGCCGTAATCCTGATCTAAAAGATCTTTATGTTATTCTTCACTCATCACTTAGTGGTGTATTTAACCAAGCAATGGTTGAACGAGTTGGGGCAAACGCATTTATTGCCAAATTTAACCCCGATGAGCTTGGTAATGCGGTGAAAACTGCACTTACAAAATAAAAAGAGAAGTTAATGACAGCAATAACTATAAGCGATCAAGAATATCGTGATTTCAGCCGTTTCTTAGAGTTACAATGCGGTATTGTTCTTGGGGACAGTAAGCAGTATCTGGTAAGAAGCCGACTAAGCCCACTTGTCACCAAGTTCAAGCTGGCTTCGTTGTCTGATTTGCTGAGAGACGTAGTGACGGGACGCAATCGTGAGTTGCGTGTTGCTGCTGTTGATGCGATGACGACAAATGAGACGCTTTGGTTTCGAGATACCTATCCGTTCGAAGTACTGGCGAACAAGTTGTTGCCAGAAGTCGCGGCAAATAAAAGACCAATTAAGATTTGGTCTGCTGCGAGTTCATCAGGTCAAGAGCCTTATTCAATGGCGATGACCATCATAGAGACCCAGCAACGCAAACCAGGCATGTTGCCTAGCGTTGCGATTACCGCAACGGATATCTCTGCAAGCATGCTTGATATGTGTCGAGCAGGCGTGTATGACAACCTAGCGTTGGGGAGAGGACTTTCTCCAGAGCGCCGTCGCACTTTCTTTGAAGATGCGGGCGATGGTCGAATGAAGGTTAAAGATAACGTTAAGCGTCTGGTTAACTTTAGACCGCAAAACTTAATGGATAGCTACGCTTTGCTCGGTAAGTTTGACATTATTTTTTGCCGCAACGTATTGATTTACTTCTCACCGGAAATGAAGTCTCAAGTGCTTAATCAAATGGCTAACAGTTTAAATCCAGGTGGTTATCTGCTGCTCGGGGCATCAGAGTCGTTAACCGGATTAACGGATCGATTTGAGATGGTCAGATGTAATCCAGGAATTATCTACAAGCTTAAATAGTTAAGCGTTGTTTTATTAAGCCCAGCCATAGTGCTGGGCTTTTTTGTACGACGGCAAAAGTTACCTGTATACTTTTGATTGAGTAATTCCAAAATCTCACCTAGCTGCGAACAACATGTAAAGTTGGCGTGGTTATTGCTCAGTAAAAAATGAAGTAACAGTGGAACGACTTTAAAAGTTGGTACGCTAATTGCTTTATATTTAATAGTAACGGTCAGTTCTTTGAGTAGAGGTCAACATGGCTATTTCTTTTGACAACGCATTAGGTATCCACCAGCACACGGTGGGCGTACGTGAGCGCAATGCTGAGGTGATCTCCACCAACATTGCTCAATCGAACACACCTGGCTTTAAATCAAAAGGGATGGATTTCCAGAAGGCATTGCAGGCGGCAACCTCGGGGGCAAGCATTGGTCTTAGCCGTACCGATGGTCGGCACATACCTGCCTCTACTCAAGTGACAGGGGAAGTAATGTATCGTCTTCCAACACAACCTGACACCGGTGATGGCAACACGGTTGATGTGGATTTAGAGCGTAACTTGTTTATGCAAAACCAAATCAGACACCAAGCATCACTCGACTTCTTAGGAAGTAAATTCAAGAACTTAACGAAAGCAATTAAAGGGGAATAGATAGATGAGCTTATTTAACGTATTCAATGTAACTGGTTCTGCCATGAGCGCTGAATCCGTTCGTCTAAATACTACCTCGAGTAATTTGGCTAACGCGGACAGTATCTCTAGCTCTGCAAAAGATACTTATAAGGCGCGTCATGCTGTGTTTGGTGCTGAGTTAAGTAAGGCAAAGTATGGCCGCGACCATACCGTGCCGGTGAAAGTGATGGGTATTATAGAAAGCGATAAACCGCTTACCGCGGAGTACAACCCTGATCACCCACTCGCAAATGATGAGGGCTATATCTACAAGCCTAATGTCAATGTGATGGAAGAAATGGCAAACATGATTTCTGCTTCACGTTCTTACCAAACGAACGTTCAATTAGCAGATGCAAGCAAACAAATGCTGCTGCGTACGCTGCAGATGGGTCAATAGGGATAAGGAGGTAACGTATGGCCGGAGGCATTAATAATAATGTTGGTCAAAGCGGCTTGTCCTATATCGATCAGCTTAAACAGCTTCAGGACAAGAATAAGCCGAACGAGACAACAGGTAAGCAGGAACTTAAGCAAGAAGACTTCTTATCTTTGCTCACCAAGCAACTTGCCCAGCAAGACCCGTTTAAGCCGGTCAGTAATGACCAGATGATTGCACAAATGGCGTCATTCGCGACGGTAGATGGTATCGGGAAGATGAACAATCAGTTTGAAACACTGAACACTTCGATGACATCAAACCAAGCGCTACAGGCGTCCTCTTTAGTAGGGCGTGACGTCTTGGTCCCTGGTGCTGCTGGCGTGAAAAACGATAACGGCAGTATGGCTGCTATGATCAAACTTCCTCAAGCCGTCGATAACTTGATGGTGAGAATAGAAGATCAAATGGGGCAGCTAGTTCGTACCTTCGATGTCGGTTCAAAGCCAGGTGGCGATAACCGAGTTGTATGGGACGGCAAAGATCAAAACGGTAACCCATTGCCGGCTGGCAAATACAAGGTGAAAGCCTCGGGCTTGCTAGATGGGAAAGCTAAAGAGTTTGAGGTTTCGACCTATGCAAACGTCAATAGCGTCCTGTTAGGTAAAGGCGATGGTAACGTACTACTCAATCTGGCTGGCTTTGAGTCGCCAGTTCGACTTGCTGAAGTACTAGAAGTTGGCAAAGCGTAACTCTCAAGTAGATATGCTAGCTAGATAGGAGATTTTGGAATGTCATATGTTGCACTAAGCGGTTTATCCGCAGCTCAGTTAGATCTGAATACCACCAGTAACAACATTGCGAACGCAAACACGTACGGCTTTAAAGAGTCACGTGCAGAGTTTGGCGATGTATACTCAAATTCACTCTTTACTCATGCGAAAACCACGCCTGGGCAAGGTGTTCAAGCGGCGCAGGTTGCTCAGCAGTTCCACGAAGGTTCAAGTATTTATACGAACAATCCGATGGACTTGCGAGTGTCCGGTACAGGGTTCTTTGCTGTCGCTAAAGATAGACTCACACCAACCTCCAATGAGTTAACTCGAAATGGGGCATTCCACCTCAATAAAGATAACTACATGGTAACGGCCAATGATGAGTTCTTACTTGGCTACCAAGTTAACCCGGACACCGGTGATGTGCTCTCTTATGAGCCATCTCCTATCAACATACCAAAAGAGTTCGGTAAACCAAAACAAACGTCGAATATTGAAGTCGGTGTTAACCTACCTGCAAATGGCGACCTCAAAGATCCGACGCTGTTTGACTATACCGATCCAGAAACCTACAACCGTTCTACGTCATCAACGATTTATGACTCTATGGGGCAGTCGTACAAGATGACGACGTATTACCTCAAAGATCAAAATCAGCCTAATACGTGGCAAACTTACTACACTGTCACCGACAGTGCGGGTGAGAAACCGATAAATATTGTAGGTGGTGATGCTACGAGCCCTACCGGGCACATCGGTCATACTATGCGTTTTAACAACGACGGTACACTGGCAAGCTTGAACAATGGACAAAACATTGTATCTGAACCATTAGGTGCGGGAGCAAACCCAGTCGACCTCAACGGTGCCGATATCAATCAAACTCTGTCGTTCGGGCTTGATGGTGCAACTCAGTTTGCCGCACCATTTGAGTTAACTAGGTTTGATGAAGATGGGGCGACTACCGGCTTCTTGACCAAAGTTGACATCGATGAAAATGGCAGCGTTCTTGGAACCTACTCAAATGGTGAATCGAACACTCTGGGCCGTGTTGCCTTGGTACGTGTTGCAAATGAGCAGGGTCTAGACAAGAAAGGTGGTACGCAATGGGATGCAACTCAGATGTCGGGCGCGAAAGTCTGGGGTGAGTCGAACAAAGGTTCATTTGGTTCCATTAACAGTGGTGTCCTTGAACAATCTAACATCGATATGACGCAAGAACTTGTCGACTTGATCTCTGCGCAGCGTAACTTCCAAGCGAACTCTCGTTCACTTGAAGTTCATAACCAAACGCAACAAAACATCCTACAGATTCGTTAATCTCTATTTAGCGATACTCGCAATCATCTGTTTAGCAAGCTGGTGGCAATCATCAGCTTGCTATTGTTGCCGCAACAGGCAATGCACTCCTCTTACTCCTTTCTATTTTTGCCGCTTTCATTTTAGTTTATTGATAATAAAGGAAAATTAATATTGGCACATAAGTTGCTTTCATTGATCTGAATTGTGATTTTTGGAGCAAATTATGGATCGTGCACTGTTTCTAGCGATGAGCGGAGCCAAGCAGAATATGCAAGCGCTACAGCTTAGAGCAAACAACTTGGCGAACGTCAGTACTACGGGCTTTCGTGCTGATTTGGCGCAAGCTCGTTCAATGCAAGCATATGGCGATGGTTTACCAAGTCGCGTCTTTAGCATGACTGAACGTCCGGGACATAATTTTCAACAAGGTAGCGTGATCACGACAGGACGAGATCTCGACGTTACCATCCAAGGTCAAGGCTGGATGTCGGTTCTCGATAAAACCGGCAAAGAAGGCCTAACACGCGATGGCAACTTAAAAGTTGACGTTAACGGTATGTTGGTGAGTGGCAACGGTAATCTTGTTCTTGGTGAAGCAGGTGCGCCAATTACTCTGCCAATTCCAGTCAGCAAAATTGAAATCGGCAACGATGGCACCATCTCGGTTGTTCCTCAAGGAGCTCCGGCAGATGCAATAGAAATCGTTGATCGAATCAAGCTCACTAGCACCAATAATCAATCACTATTCAAAGATGTAAACGGCTTGTTCCGTGCAAAAGATCCTAATGCGGCATACGAAGCGGATACCGGTGTAAAACTGCTCACAGGCGCAATTGAAGGCAGCAACGTCAATGCAATTGGCGAGATGACTAGCCTGATTGACTTGCAACGTCAGTTTGAAATGCAAGTGAAAATGATGAGCACCGCAGAAGATATGGACAAAGCGTCTGACTCTCTGCTTCGTATGAGCTAACAAATTTTAGGAGAAGGTTATGCATCCGGCACTATGGGTAAGTAAGACTGGGTTAGACGCTCAGCAAACCAATATTTCAACAATTTCAAACAACTTGGCTAACGCATCAACGGTAGGTTACAAAAAGAGCCGCGCCGTTTTTGAAGACTTGTTCTACCAGAACATCAATCAGCCAGGTGGTCAGTCATCGCAAAATACAGAACTGCCAAGCGGCCTGATGTTAGGCGCGGGTTCTAAAGTAGTGGCGACGCAAAAAGTTCACACTCAGGGTAACACTCAAACAACGAACAACAGTCTCGATATGATGATTGAGGGTGATGGTTTCTTCCAGATCCTGATGCCAGATGGCAACATCGGTTATACACGTAACGGGCAGTTCACGGTCAATGATGAAGGCGTTATTGTCACCTCTGGTGCGGGTTACGCCCTAGAGCCAGAAATTGCCATCCCTGAGGACGCGATTAGTGTCACGATCGGTACCGACGGTGAAGTATCAGTTCGCGTGCGAGGCCAGCAAGATAACCAAGTGATTGGCCAGATCGCGACGGTAGATTTCGTCAACCCAGGTGGTTTAGAACCTATTGGTCAAAACTTATACCTACCGACAGGTGCGAGTGGTGATCCACAAGAAGGTGTTCCTGGTTTCGACGGTTTCGGTGAAGTAAGACAGTCAATGTTGGAAACATCAAACGTCAACGTGACGGAAGAGCTGGTCAATATGATCGAAGCTCAGCGTGTTTATGAAATGAATTCCAAAGTCATCTCTGCGGTAGACAAGATGATGAGCTTTGTTAATCAGCAGCTTTAATTTAGGGATAGGGCAATGAATCGATTACTCGCACTTTTCGCTCTTACAGTTGTTTCAGGCTGTACTATGCTTGAGCCACCGATTGAAACTCCTGATGTCGTTCAAGGAACCACAACCGTTGACGCGGTCGAAGGGGACAAATCGGATGACGAAAGCGCAGGCGTTATCGATACCTTGCGCGGTCGAGCTGACCCTGTTGCGGGGGATCCTGCATGGGCACCGATACATCCGACACATCGTCCTGAGCATTATGCGGCGGAAACGGGATCGCTGTTTAACATGGCTCAAACTACCAGCCTATATGACGATTCCAAACCACGCGGTATCGGCGACATCATCACGGTTACGTTAGATGAAAGCACTAAAGCGGCAAAAAGCTCTGACGCAGATCTATCTAAAAACAATGATGCGTCGATGGATCCACTAGAAGTGGGTGGTCAGCAACTTAACATTGGTGACTACAACTTTTCGTACAATTTAAGCAACGACAATAAATTCAGTGGCAGTGCCGCGGCAAATCAAAGTAACAGCATTTCTGGTTCAATTACAGTTGAAGTGATTGAAGTACTGGCGAACGGCAACTTGGTCATACGTGGTGAGAAGTGGTTGACACTTAATACTGGCGATGAATATATCCGACTCAGCGGAACGATTCGTCCTGATGATATTGATTACGACAACACTATTGCGTCAAACCGCATATCAAACGCAAGAATTCAGTACTCAGGTACAGGAACACAGCAAGATATGCAAGAGCCAGGTTTCTTGGCACGATTCTTTAATGTATCTCTCTAAATCCATCTGATGCCGCATTTTTGGCACGACAGTAAAGATGGCAAAGAGTTAGAGTAAAGGTATGGTCATGAAAAAGTTGTTTCTCCTATTTACAAGCTTGTTGGTCCTCGCGGCTTCAGCGCAAGCAGCACGCATCAAAGACGTTGCTCAGGTCGCTGGTGTTCGTAGCAACCAACTGGTCGGTTATGGTCTGGTTACAGGTCTGCCAGGTACTGGAGAATCCACTCCCTTTACCGATCAGAGCTTTAACGCCATGTTGCAGAACTTTGGTATTCAGATGCCACCAGGTACGAAACCGAAAAGTAAAAACGTGGCTGCCGTTATCGTTACCGCTGAACTGCCTGCATTTTCTAAGCAAGGACAAACCATTGACGTGACGGTCTCTTCAATTGGATCGGCAAAAAGCTTACGTGGCGGTACGTTAATGCAGACGATGCTAAAGGGTCTCGACGGGCAAATTTATGCCGTTGCCCAAGGCAATTTGGTCGTGAGCGGTTTTAGTGCCTCGGGGGCGGATGGGTCGAAAATTGTTGGGAATAATCCAGCAGCAGGTATGATTTCAAACGGCGCGATGGTCGAACGTGAAATACCAACGCCATTTAGCCGCGGCGACTACATTACCTTTAACTTGCTTGAATCAGATTTTACAACTGCACAGCGTATGGCTGATGCGGTAAATAACTTCCTCGGTCCTCAAACGGCATCGGCGGTCGATGCAACTTCCGTCAAAGTCCGTGCACCTCGTGATGTTACACAACGCGTTGCTTACCTATCTGCGATTGAGAACATTGAGTTTGACCCAGCAGACGGCTCCGCAAAAATCATTGTTAACTCGCGCACTGGCACTATCGTGGTTGGTAAGCACGTACGACTTAAACCTGCGGCAGTCACACATGGCGGCATGACAGTGGCGATTAAAGAAAACCTCAATGTTAGCCAACCTAATGCTTTTGGTGGTGGTGAGACCGTTGTGGTACCGGATACTGACATTGAAGTCACTGAAGAGCAGGGCAAGATGTTTAAGTTTGAGCCAGGTCTGACGCTCGATGATCTCGTTCGCGCGGTGAACGAAGTTGGCGCTGCACCTTCGGATTTAATGGCAATCCTTCAAGCACTCAAACAAGCGGGTGCAATCGAAGGCCAACTCATTGTTATCTAAGGAGTAGAACATGATTAACAACGGTAATGACATCGGTTTTATTCATGATATCGCTAACCTAGATAAACTGCGTAAGAAAGCGGTTGAAGGTGATGAGGGGAGTGAAAAAGAAGCGCTGGCTGCTGCCGCGAAACAGTTCGAAGCTATCTTCACTAACATGCTATTTAAGTCAATGCGTGACGCTAACTCCACATTTGAGTCTGGCTTGATGGATAGCCAAAACCAACAATTCTATCGTCAGATGATGGATGAGCAGATGGCGAGTGAATTGAGTGCATCAGGTTCTCTGGGCTTAGCCGATATGATTGTCGCTCAGCTGACTTCCGGTAAGGTTGAAAACCAGAACGCCAACGCACGCAACGCTGATTTTGAGACAATGATGGAAAGAGTCGATCGTATCCGTCAACAGCAAGCGAATACCGCTTCAGCGCCAACCGCAGTTTCTGCAACTAAAGAGCCTTCTCGATTTGACTCGCCTGAGTCGTTTGTCGCATCAATGAAGCCTTACGCAGAGAAAGCAGCTCGTGCATTAGGTATTGATTCTTCATTGCTGCTTGCTCAAGCCGCACTTGAAACCGGCTGGGGCCAAAAGGTTGTGAACAACGCGGCCGGCAGCAGTAATAACCTGTTCAATATTAAAGCTGACCGTAGCTGGTCAGGTGACCGTGTTGCGACACAAACTCTTGAGTACCATCAAGGGGTGCCAGTCAAAGAACACGCAGCATTTCGCTCTTATCAAAGTTATGAAGAGAGCTTTAACGACTATGTTCGTTTTCTCAATCAAAACCCTCGTTACACCACTGCACTTCGTCATGGTGGAAACAATGAAGAGTTTATCCGTGGCATTCATCAAGCTGGCTACGCGACTGATCCTCGTTACGCCGATAAGGTGCTAAGCGTTAAGGCGCGGATTGATCAGATGTAACTCGAGGGCTGCGCCGATGGAGAACCAGAACGCTTCGCTCCGAGAATCGAGAACGGACTTCGTCCATCGAGAGGAGCTGGTGGTGAGTGAGTCGAAAGTTGCAGGCAGTGCAGGCTAATATTTTAGTCTAATTACCTGAATTTAAAAGGAAAGTGTTGATATGCACTGTCGACCCTTTCAGAATCTTCTCGCTTCTCGCTTCTCGCTTCTCGCTTCTCGCTTCTCGCTTCTCGCTTCTCGCTTCTCGCTTCTCGCTTCTCGCTTCTCGCTTCTCGCTTCTCGCTTTGGCACACATATTGCAAATCTTAATTCAGATATTCAGTTAACACTGATTTTTAAAGGTTTCTTGGGGGCAATATGGCGTCTGATCTTCTGAATCTTGGTTCGCAAAGCGTACTGACGGCTCAGAGACAACTCAACACCACTGGTCATAACATCTCTAATGTAAATACAGAGGGTTACAGCCGTCAGTCGGTGATACAAGGCACAAACATGCCACGTCAATACGGTGGGGAAACCTACGGTATGGGCGTCCATGTGGAAAAAGTTCGCCGCTCTTGGGATCAGTTTGCCGTCAATGAACTCAATGTCTCTACCACTAACTATGCGCATAAAGTCGATGACGAAGGCAATTTAGAGATGCTATCTAGCATGCTCTCTTCAGTGGCATCGAAAAAAATTCCTGAAAATCTTAATGAATGGTTCGATGGGGTGAAATCACTCGCAGACAGTCCGAATGATGTGGGGGCACGTAAGGTTGTGCTAGAGAAAGCGAATCTGATTACGCAAAACTTTAATGATTTCCATGAAACCATCCGTCGTCAATCCGATGTCACCAATAAAAAACTTGAGCTTGGCATAGAGCGTGTCAATCAACTTGCTTTGGAAATTAGAGACTTACATCGATTGATGATGCGTACACCTGGGCCACACAATGATTTGATGGATACCCATGAAAAACTGGTCGCGGAACTGTCTGAGTACACCAAGGTAACCGTCACGCCACGTAAAAACGCTGAAGGTTTCAATATTCACATTGGTAATGGACACACCCTCGTTTCAGGAACTGAAGCGAGTGAACTCAAGATGATTGATGGTTATCCAGATGTTCATCAGCGTCGTCTTGCCATGATTGAAGGTAAAGGTATCAAGGCGATTACCACCAAGGATATTGATGGCAAAATCGGAGCTATGCTCTCGATGCGCGATGAGAAAATTCCAGAATTGATGGATGAGTTAGGACGATTAGCGACTTCATTCTCATACCAAGTCAACAAGCTCCAGTCTCAAGGTCTGGATTTAAGAGGCAACATTGGTGGTCTGATGTTTACCGATGTGAACTCGGATGTGGTGGCAAAGTCTAGAGTCGTGACGTCATCGAATTCAAGTGCTGATGTTGCGGTGTTTATTGAAGATACCAGCAAGTTAGTTGGTGGCGAGTACTCTCTGCAATACACGGGCGGGGATTACTACATAACGCGTCCTTCAGGAGAGCAATTTATTGTTCCCGTTGTCGACAATGCCATCACACTTGACGGTATCCGTATCGATATTCGTAAGGATCTAGAGTCTGGAGAGCGCGTTTTGTTGAGACCAACTCGAAGTGGCGCGGCACAGATGAAGATGGCAACGAATGACCCAAGTGATATTGCCGCACAAAGTTATGAAGCATCCACAACCTTTGCTCAAGGCAAGGCGAAGTTCAGTATTGAACAAGCAGGTGCATTACGTGAGTTTGAAGTCATCATCTCACCGGATGGCAAACAGTTTGCCGTTACTGACACCAAAGGCAATGTACTGCTTGAGCCACGAGACTACCCACCATCGGGTGTTGTGACAGTGCAGGGCACCTCATTTGAGTTGACCGATGGTGCGTTGCCGAATGACAAGTTTACGGCAAACCTTGTCCCTTCAGAAGGTGACAACGGCAACTTGCTAAAAATGCAAAATATCCAGACGGATAAAAAGCTCAATGATGGCGAATCGACCATTCTGGATATCTATCACAACCTCAATACAAACGTTGGTTTGCAGATGTCGACCGCTTCAAGGCTGACAGATGTGTCGCGCTTAGAAAAAGAAGCAGCGCAGGAACGTGTGGCGTCGATTTCTGGCGTTAACCTCGATGAGGAAGCGGCAAACATGATGAAGTTCCAGCAAGCGTATATGGCTTCTTCACGCATCATGCAGGCGGCAAATGATACCTTTAACACCATTCTGGCGTTGAGATAAGGAGGCATAAATGATGAACCGTATTTCTAGCTTCCATAACTATCAATCAGTACAGAATGATTTGCGTCGTTCAGAAGCGAAAGTCCACCATAATCAGGCGCAGTTAGCGTCGGGTAAAAAGTTAATGAAAGCCAGTGATGATCCACTGGCAACGCATTACATCCAAAACATTGGTCAGCAAAAAGAGCAATTACGTCAGTTTACTGATGCGATTGTGTTGACTCGCAATCGTCTAGAGCACCATGAGGTCATTATCTCCAATGCGGAACAGTTTGCTGATGAAGCGAAACGCACGGTGATGGAAATGATCAATGGTGCCTTATCACCAGAAGACCGATTAGCGAAGCGTAGAGAGATCCAAGAGATTGCCAATAACTTCCTCAACTTGGTCAATGTTCAAGATGAATCCGGCAACTATATCTTTGCCGGTACTAAACCTAAAAACCAACCATTCTTCCGTGATAAGGATGGAGAGGTGGTGTATGCAGGCGATGACTATCAACGCAAGATGAAGATCTCCAACAGCTTAGAAATGCCGATTAATGATCCAGGCAGCAAGCTGTATATGGAAATAGACAATCCATTTGGTGATTTTGAACCTAAGTACAACCTAAAAGACGCATCAGAACTGTTACTAGAGCGTGCTATCAACATTAATCCAGACGATCAGTCGACCTATAAAGTCACTTTTGTCGATATGCCCGACGGCAAATATGGGTACCAGTTGGAACGTGATGGTTCAGTCGTTAAAGCAGACACCTTTGACCCTGCCAAAGGCATTCAATACGAAGGCGTGAAAATTCAGGTCAAAGGCCAGATTACCAAAGGTGATGAGATCAGCTTAGAGCCGAGACGTACCTTCAGTGTGTTTGAAACGTTTAAAGATGCGATGGAGTATTCACGAGGTTCGGTATCAGACGCATCCAACACCGCTCAGTTACATCAGATTACACAAGAGTTCCATGCCGCTTTCATTCATTTGAACAAGGCGCGCACGGATGTGGGTGCAAGGCTAAATACACTTGATATCCAAGAAGAGCAGCATGACGACTTCAAAATGACGTTGGCTAAATCAAAAAGTAATTTTGAAGATCTGGATTATGCAGAAGCGATTATCGAATTCAACGAGAACTCGCGAGCACTACAAGCGTCACAACAAGCGTTTGGTAAAACCAAAGACTTAACACTATTTAACTACATCTAATCTCAATGCCTTATGCGCCATGCCATAAGAGCGAGATAGATGTAGTTTGCCAGCAAAACGAAACCACGATGAGTGGCAAGTCAGGTGGCAAAAGAGCGGCAACGAGCTTGCCGCAGGCGGTGAGTGTAATTTGTTCAATTAGGATAATTTGCAATCACTAGATTCAAGTTGCTAATAAATAAGGATAAATAAATTTATTTTCCGGATTTTTAAAATTGGCACACAACTTGAATCAGTTAATTGAGAGTTAAACAAATTAGTTTTAAGCAGGTAATCGATCTGCTTAGCAAGGCATTTACGGTCAGTGCTTCCAAATGAGACAAAGCTGGCCGCTTCGCAAGCACTTGCGAACTCAATAGGAGAGCAAACTATGACCATTACAGTAAATACTAACGTTTCGGCAATGACAGCCCAGCGTTACCTAAACAAAGCAACGGGTGATCTGAATACCTCTATGGAGCGTTTGTCTTCTGGTCAACAGATCAACAGTGCAAAAGATGATGCGGCTGGCCTACAGATTTCGAACCGATTAACGGCTCAGTCTCGTGGTCTTGACGTAGCAATGCGTAATGCCAACGACGGTATTTCTATTGCCCAGACAGCTGAAGGTGCAATGAATGAGTCAACATCGATTCTTCAACGTATCCGTGACTTATCACTACAATCAGCAAACGGTACTAACTCTGCGTCAGAGCGCCAAGCTCTACATGAAGAAGTAGCGGCACTGCAAGATGAATTAAACCGTATCGCGGAAACAACATCATTTGGTGGTCGTAAACTGCTGAATGGTTCATTTGGCGAAGCATCATTCCAGATCGGTGCGAGTTCAGGTGAAGCGATCATCATGGGCTTAACCAGTGTACGTGCAGACGATTTCCGTATGGGCGGACAAACTTTTATCTCTGACGCTGAGAAAGCCAAAGATAAAGACTGGGGTGTACCAAGCGCAGCAAAAGATTTGAAGTTTGAGTTCACGACGAAAGATGGTGAAGCAGTGACACTCGATATTATCGCTAAAGAAGGCGACGATATCGAAGAGCTTGCAACTTATATCAACGGCCAAACAGACAAGTTTAAAGCGTCTGTAGACCAAGATGGAAGACTGCAGATCTTTGCCGCAGAGCCTAATTTAGAGGGTAACCTGAACATATCAGGTGGTCTTGCTAGTGAACTTGGCCTAAACGGTGGCCCTGGTGTGCAAACAACAGTACAGAACATCGATGTTCGTTCGGTTGGTGGCGCTCAAAACGCGGTAGGTATTGTTGATGCGGCACTGAAGTACGTAGATTCACAACGTGCTGATTTAGGTGCGAAACAAAACCGTCTAAGCCACAGCATCAACAACTTGGCTAACATCCAAGAAAACGTAGAAGCATCGAACAGTCGAATCCGCGATACTGATTTCGCGAAAGAGACTACGGCGATGACAAAAGCACAAATTCTGCAACAAGCAGGTACTTCAATACTTGCTCAAGCAAAACAGTTGCCAAACTCTGCAATGTCACTATTGCAGTAGTGGTCAACCTTTTCACTAACGTAAACCTAGACGTAGGGTTAGTGGAAGTTTGACGGCAAACATAGGTGATTAGGTAATGGAGTTCTCTCTCTCACCTGCTCCATCACTGGAGTCACCTATGTAGCGCGGCAGCCAGGCTGTGATCATTTCTCTCGATCTCCATATTGGCATTGGCTACCAAATAGCCCCGGTTCTCTCAAAGGAAAAGGGGCTTTTCTTTTGCCCAAAGAAAACTATCTTCAAATTTACTCCCTCGACAGCGAAAACGCGCGTTATCGGCTGAAGTTCCTATTTCTTTAGCAATTAAGTTTATATCTGCTAACCGCATCAATCTGCTACGGTTAACCCCATTTTTTTATAGAAATTGACCAAATAGCTCTAAAGTTAATCAGATTAATGTCGCTAATAAGGTTACTTTGAGAGAACTAATTGGTTTGCCGAGACGTCGGAAACCTTTACCTCCAGTCTACGGAAATCAATAGGAGAACCACTATGGCGGTTAATGTAAATACAAACGTCGCGGCAATGACAGCACAACGCTACTTAAATAGCGCTTCAAATGCTCAACAAGTGTCGATGGAAAGACTTTCATCCGGTTTTAAGATCAACAGCGCAAAAGATGACGCTGCGGGTCTACAAATTTCTAACCGTTTGAATGTACAAAGCCGAGGTTTAGACGTCGCAGTACGTAACGCAAACGATGGTATTTCGATGGCACAAACAGCTGAAGGTGCCATGAACGAAACAACCAACATCCTACAACGTATGCGTGATCTATCACTTCAATCAGCTAACGGCTCTAACTCTAAGTCTGAGCGTGTAGCGATTCAAGAAGAGATCACGGCACTGAATGATGAACTTAACCGTATCGCAGAAACAACCTCTTTTGGTGGTAACAAGCTACTGAATGGTACGTTCGCGACTAAGTCCTTCCAAATTGGTGCGGACAACGGTGAAGCCGTTATGCTTACCATGAACAATATGCGTAGCGATAACGTTATGATGGGTGGTAACAGTTACGTTGCAGCGAATGGCCAAGGCAAAGACTGGGCAGTGCAGAGTGGGGCAAATGACCTTACAATCACGCTAACTGACAAGTTTGGACAAGAGCAAAACGTAGCGATTAACGCAAAAGCTGGTGACGACATCGAAGAGCTAGCGACTTACATCAATGGTCAAACTGATCTTGTTAAAGCGTCAGTCGATCAAGATGGCAAACTACAGCTATTTACCGATAACAACCGCGTTGAAGGCGTTGCAACCTTTGGTGGTAGCTTAGCGGGTGAACTAAGTATTGGTGAAGCTAAAGCGGTTACCGTTGACACGATCGATGTAACGTCGGTTGGTGGAGCACAAGAATCGGTAGCGATTGTCGATGCGGCTCTTAAATTTGTTGATAGCCATCGTGCAGAACTGGGTGCATTCCAGAACCGTTTCAACCATGCAATCAATAACTTAGATAACATTAACGAAAATGTGAATGCGTCTAAGAGCCGAATTAAGGATACAGACTTCGCGAAAGAGACGACAGCTCTAACGAAATCTCAGATCCTTACTCAGGCTTCGAGCTCTGTTCTTGCTCAAGCAAAGCAAGCGCCCAACTCAGCGTTGGGGCTTTTAGGCTAAGAAAGTAATTTCTAAGCAAATTTAAAAGTCATGACTCTAAGCAAAAAATCCAGCCTCGGCTGGATTTTTTTATCTCTCGACATCGTTCGTCGACCAAATTTTCCATAGAGTAGATAAAACAAAACCCAGCTAAAAGCTGGGTTTTATAAAGAATGGTGCGGAAAGAGAGACTTGAACTCTCACACCTTGCGGCGCCAGAACCTAAATCTGGTGCGTCTACCAATTCCGCCATTTCCGCATCTTAATCTGTAGTCATCCTGATAATTGGTAAAATCAAGATAACGTTGTATATGTCAGGCTACTGAGAGCCGAACCAGGGACAATAGACGGGGCATCAAATGATGCTTATCTAGTGAACCTATAAATAATGGCGGGCTACTTAGAGCCGAGCCAGGGACAATAGATGGGGCATCAAATGATGCTTGTCTAGTGAACCTATAAATAATGGCAGGTCTACCTGGATTCGAACCAGGGAATGGCGGCATCAAAAGCCGCTGCCTTACCGCTTGGCGATAGACCTGCAGTGCTCTCAAAGAGAGGCTTAAAGAATGGTGCGGAAAGAGAGACTTGAACTCTCACACCTTGCGGCGCCAGAACCTAAATCTGGTGCGTCTACCAATTCCGCCATTTCCGCGTAACTTTTATTGTTCAAGATGGTGCGGAAGGAGAGACTTGAACTCTCACACCTTGCGGCGCCAGAACCTAAATCTGGTGCGTCTACCAATTCCGCCACTTCCGCATCTTGAACTATGTGACTGAAAACCAAACTGATTAACAATCGAAATTAATGGTGGCTACGACGGGATTCGAACCTGTGACCCCATCATTATGAGTGATGTGCTCTAACCAGCTGAGCTACGTAGCCATAGTGATTAAGAATGGTGCGGAAAGAGAGACTTGAACTCTCACACCTTGCGGCGCCAGAACCTAAATCTGGTGCGTCTACCAATTCCGCCATTTCCGCATCTTAATCTGTAGTCATCCTGAT